>JBEBHM010000349.1:0-8755 GCA_040080875.1 Pirellula sp. | reverse complement strand
AGGTGGACCCGGTGGCCCCGGACCCGGTGGCCCCGGACCCGGTGGCCCCGGACCCGGTGGCCCCGGACCCGGTGGCCCCGGACCCGGTGGTCCCGGTCCAGGTGGTCCCGCTTTTTTTGGCCCGCCGGGAATGATGGCTGAATCAGAACCTGCAAAACCTGGTCCCAGGGTTTCTCCGACCGACGTCAAGCATTACCCGGACCTACCTCTCTTTACCGATCAAGCGGTTCGAACCATCTTTCTAAGCTTCGAGGACTCGGATTGGGAAAAAGCCCTCGAGGATTTCCATAGAACCGATGTGGACCTGCCAGCGACAATGATGGTGGATGGCAAGACGTACCCAGAGGTCGGAGTTCATTTTCGAGGCATGTCGTCCTTTGATATGGTACGACAAGGGCACAAGCGGTCGCTAAACATTTCGCTCGACCACGCAGACAGACAGCAGCGGTTATACGGTGTCAAGACACTCAACCTCTTGAACGCGCATGAAGATGCGAGCATGATGCATTCCGTTCTCTATTTGGAGGCCGCTCAGAAATATACGTTTGCCCCGAAAGCCAATTTCGTTCACGTGGTCATCAATGGCGAAAGTTGGGGACTGTACACCAATGCCGAGCAGTTCAACAAAGAGTTTCTCGAAGATCGAATTGGCAGCTCAGCGGGCGCCAGGTGGAAAGTCTCCGGTAGCCCAATGGGACGTGGCGGGCTCGAGTACTTCGGAGACAACATTGAGGACTACAGGCGTGTTTTCGAAATCAAATCCAAAGACGACCCAAAATCATGGAAGGCCCTCATGGAGTTGTGCAGGGTTCTCAACGAAACAAATGTTGACGAGTTGCCGAACAAGATCGAGAAAATTCTCGACATCGAAGGTGCTTTGGGGTTTTTGGCGCTTGAAGTTGCCTTGGCCAATGGTGATGGATATTGGACGCGTGCAAGTGACTATTGCCTCGTTCGCGACCAAAAAGGGGTTTTTCATTTAGTAGTTCATGATGCCAACGAAACCTTCCATCCACCCATGGGACCTGGGATGGGACGTGGACCAGGCGGACCAGGCGGACCAGGAATGCGAGGACCAGGAATGCGCGGACCAGGCGGACCAGGACCAGGCGGACCAGGACCAGGCGGACGTGGTGGTGATCGGCCCGAAGAACGCACGCGAGGTCGCGAGGGTGGTGGCGGTCCTCCCAACGCCAGTGGCATGCAAATCGATCCGTTGGTCGCGATCGACGATCCCGGCAAGCCGCTTCGAAGCAAGTTGTTGGCTGTGCCCAAATATCGAACTCGTTACTTGGAGTTGATGAGTCAGATCAATCGTGAAATTCTCGATTGGAATTATTTGAAAGGACGTATCGAACACCACTCGAAGTTGATTGACGCGATCGTCAAAGCGGACACCCGCAAGCTGTCATCCTATGAAGCGTTTCGCAAGGCGGTGTCGATCGAAGAATTGCGCTCCATCGCACGGGGCGACCAAGGTCCCGGCCGGGGCGGACCAGGGCGAATAGAAATTTCCATTCAGGAGTTTGCAAAAGCGAGACACGAATATCTCAACCGACAATTGAACTCGTCAAAACCCAACGCGATTTTACCATAGCCGACGGCTTGTGATCTTCAAAGAATCTGATTTGAGTATTGCAAGAATTGGAAAAGTGTTACATTAAGGCGATAATTATGACCTCGATTTTCCAATGGCGAAAAATAGCGGTCAGACCGAATCACTCTTTTGCACTTAGTGTCACAGGGAATTACGTATGCGGTGGGAAGGTCGGGAACAGTCCGCCAATGTCGAAGATCGACGCGGCATGGGAGCGGTCGCTGGAGGGATTGCGCTTGGGGGTGGCCTTGGAACGCTGGTCTTGATTTTGATCATGACGTTCCTAGGTGCCAATCCCGCACAATTGATGGAACAAGTCGGACAGCAACAGCAGAATCCATCCACACAGGCACCTCCCAACCCAGCCGAAGACAAAGACGCACCCTTAAAGGAGTTCGTTTCCGTCGTCATGCGTGATACCGAAGATGTCTGGCAAAGACTTTTTAAAGAACAACTAGGCACGCGATACCAAGAGCCCAAGCTGGTGTTATTCACTGGCCAAGTCCGTTCAGCATGCGGCTCTGCCACAGCCGCTGTCGGCCCTTTTTATTGTCCAGGCGATGGAAATGTTTATTTGGATTTCGATTTCTTCAGGGAACTCAAGAATCGATTCGGTGCGCCTGGCGATTTCGCGATGGCCTACGTGATTGCTCACGAAGTTGGGCATCACGTCCAAAATTTGCTCGGACTTTCTGCCAAAGTGCAAAAAATGCAAAGTCAAGCTGGTGAATCTCAATCCAATGAGCTTAGCGTGCGACTTGAGTTGCAGGCAGATTTCCTCGCCGGAGTATGGGCTCATCACGCACAAGCATCCAAACGTATCCTAGAACAGGGGGACAAAGAAGAAGCGTTAAACGCCGCAAATCAAATCGGTGATGACAAACTTCAAAAACAAGCCACAGGGCAGGTGCGGCCAGACAAATTCACGCACGGATCGTCCAAGCAGCGGATGCGATGGTTCAACGCCGGATTCCAATCGGGTGATTTGCAGGGAATGATGAAGCCCTTCGAAGTGGAGTATGGCTCGCTGTAATTTCATCGCCTCGTACGACGGTCTTCAAACACCCCATTCGATGGCATCTAATCCTTTTAGTCTATTTGGAAAAACAGTTTGCCGATGGCCGTGCGAATTCCAGTCGTAGTTTGTCAATCTGAACGCCGAGCAGGCGGCACGGCAGACTACGAAGAGGAGTTGATAACACGACTTATTTTTGAGAACGGTTTGGACGCGACGCTCGTCGCAGACTTAAAGTCGATTCAGCTGGACACCACGGACCACCTATGCATCGAAGGTCTAAAAGGGGACTTCGCGGTCGCCAGTTGGGAGTCGCCTCAATACGTGTGCGAACATTTGCATCGGCTGGGTATGCCATCCATCGTGATGGTCCCCTTGAACGGAGCCCCGAAACTGGAGTCGATTCGCGATGGACTGGCGCCCAAAAAAATATTCTTTGTAGCGCTTTCCACTTCTACAACCATCGATTCCACCATTCAATCGCTTCAGGACTTGCGGCAAGCGCGTTCGATACCAGTCGTCTCGTTAGGACTGACCCATGTTGCAAAGCCAATTCCTGAAACGAGCGCCGGCGCTGTCAAGTCACCGCCTGTTGTCGACAAGGACTCCAGTCCGTTTCCCGGAACGACAGCTCTTAGCAGCCAAAAGCCGCCGATGGAATCGGCGGTTGCCAACTCAAAAAAAGATTCAGAGGTTGAATGTGACGAATTCCCAAACATCGACGAGCTTATGAACGATCTTGATCAATTCGAGCTGTAGATCTCGCGACTGTTTTCTTTGCAATACTTGTTTTTGAAGTAACGATACTTGATTGGGAGTGATACCGTGAAATCCAACAGAGCCTGGGAATGGAAGCCATTGACGGCTGCTTGCATTGCGGTTGCGTCGTTTCTTGTGAGTGCGAGCCCAAGTTCAGCACAGCAGTCCGACACAATGCGTTCGGTCAAACTTGCACCCATGGATGTCGATTTTTATTACGGCGCATACAATATGCGTGAACAGTGGCGCCGATTTGTTTCCGGACCTGTCGCGCGCGAAGCGATGCAATTGGCTGTGGTGGACCGCCTCTCGACACAATTTCGAAATGATTGGCAAGATCGCCAGGGAATTGCGACCACGGCCAGGATGATTCTCGAGAATGGTAACTTCAAGAGTTTTTTGGCGTTTGTCCAAGAGCTAGCCAGCAACGACGCCTTTATGTTGGGTGACAAGCAATTCTCGGAGTGGTTAGAGGCCTCCGGTAAACTCAACGATGAATTGGGCCCATTGCTCCGAACGAGCAACTCGACCGCAGGCGAAACAGGGAAGGCTGTTTTTTCCAAATGGTTAGCCGCATGCGAGAGCCTCAATGCCCCCACGTTTATCATGGGGGCTCGCTGCGATAACGAAGATTTCGCACTCGAAAAGATCGATATGATCGAGGCCGCGATACAGCTAGGCCTGAGTTCCGAATTGGCTCCTTTCCTCAGTCAATTACGGAGAATCGATGACGCTCGCGGCAATCGACTGCAACTTGTCTTGCGAGGGACCATGATTCCATGGGATTCCATTCCCTCCAACGAATCGTTTGATGAAACGATGAAAGAACACTTTCGGAAATTTATTGAGCAAAAGAGTATTGCACTCACTCTCGGGATGTTTGATGGCAATTTCATCTTCGCAACAAGTTCGACGCCAGAGGCCCTATTGTTGATGGGCAAGGGGCGTTCCATTGTCGATCATCCCGAGATGCAGATCGTGCGGGATCAAGCCTCTCGTACAGTCACTTCCGTCGCATATGTTTCAGACGCCTTTTCGCAAGCCAACTTCAACGCCTCGTACAAGAATTTCTTTTCGCGACTGTTCCTTGGGAATGGTGTTCAGCTCTTGCAATTGTTTGACGGCAAGCCGGAAATTCGGACGTACTATGATAGCCTCCTCAAGGACCTGCAATGGGCCGACGAGTCGATCGCAAAACATTTGCCTGAGTTCAAAGGAATGACTTCCGTCTCCTATTTGACAAACGACGGATGGGAGCGTCACGACCTCTTTCGCACGAAAAACGTCCTCTTGGATGCTGCTTCGCCGCTTCTTTCGTTGGAACATGTGGGGCCCGATCCGATGTTGATGGTCTCAACAAAATTTCAAGATCATCCAGAGTATTTCCAACTCGTCAGGAATATTGTTCAACGACTGAAGCGACGCTTTGACGAAGCCATGGAGTTGGATTGGAGCGATCTGGGCGCGGACCTAGAGGACACAAACAATTTCAAGAAACAGTTGGATATCGCCTGGCCCTTTGTCGTGCGGTTGGCAGATGCCTGGGAAAAGAAGTTTATACCGGGGCTGTCTGGCGAACATGCGGTTGTCATTGGTGGCGGAAACTTGGCGTCGAAACAATGGGTCAAGGACATGCCCATGGCCGCCGAACTGCTCCCCCTGCCAGGGATCGCGACCGTGAGTGGCGTCAAGAACAAGGCATTATTGAAGAGTGGGTTCGAAGACGTATTTGCCATTTGCGACGACATCGTCAAAACGGTAAAAGAAAATCATCCGAACACTGTGCCGGCCGGCTATCAGATTCCGCGACCGACCAATTCGCCATCGGCCATGGGCGAAAAATTCAGTTTTCCCATTCCAGGGGAATATTCTATTCCTGCGGAGTTAACGCCCCACGCATTGTTCGCCGGCTCTTTCCTTTTCGGTTCTTGCTCGGACAAACAGTCCGAGGCACTTGCCAATGTTTCCAAACTGCAAATTGGCCAAGGAGTCATCGATCCCCAAGCCAAGCAATCATCGGCAGCCTATGTTCACGTTGGGCGATTGTTTGAATTCGTTAGGCCCTGGTTCCGTTATTCACTCACCGAGTCCATCGAAAGTTTGGACGACAATTTGTTTGAAGATATGATCGACGATGTCTATTTGGATTACGACATAACCGGCAAGGAGTTGCTCTCCACCTGGAGTGTACTTTCTAGGATCGGAGAGTTTTCGAGTTCCACAACCGAAACTCCCTCAGGTGGAATTAACAGCCATTCGGTCTACCGCAGTCAGAAAGCAAAATGAACCAAGTCCATCGATTTGGGGTGACACAACGTTGGGCGGATGCTGTTGTCTTCGGTGGAGTCGCGTACTTTGTCGAGGTGCCTGATGATCCAACCCTTGGCCCTCGAGAACAATTCGAGCAAGTCTTTCGTCAAGTCGAACGTCGGTTGGATCAAGTCGGCAGCCGACTAGATCTCCTCATCCAAGTGCTAGTGTATTTGCCAAATCCAGAGGACCTGGAGCTGTTCAATACGCTGTGGGACGCATGGATTCCTGATGGCCATGCACCGACAAGAGCTTGCACGCATCCAAAATTGGCAGCCGACGGGTACCGCGTCGAACTGGTGATCACCGCAGCAACAAGTGGTTAGCATTGCATTGACGCTTACGAACCGCAAAGCAACAATGGTACGCGCCAAAAGCCCTCTACTTCAGTGAATCGGAATCTCCTATGCGTCGGACTGTGATTGGATGTGTAACGATCGGTTTTTCGATCTGCCTAGGGTATTTAGGGTATGTATTAAGCACGCAGGCAAATGAACCTGCCTTCGCTTTTACGACTAGCGTCGAGCCAAAGCCGATCGACGTGAATATGCACGATTTCATGGAGGGGGTCTTTCAGGCCCCTTATCGTCGACTGAAACAAATCATGGCTACCGAGCCGAAAGACGCAGCGACATGGAAGGCGTTGAGATCTGACGCGCTTATTTTAGCCGAAGGCGGTAATCTGATTTTGTTACGCAAGCCTGATAAAGACTTGGACGCTTGGCAACGATATAGCGTCGCCTCGCGCGATGCCGGCGGCGAGTTGGTGATGGCGGCCAAGAAAAAAGACTTTCAAGGAGCGACAGTCGCCTATCATGCGATGCTCTCTCATTGCAATGCATGTCACAAGCAGTTTCTCGACGGAAAGCAGCAACTAGCTCCTTAAGAACGCCAGCGGAACTGATCCAACGCGATCCCAACCATGGGTAAGATCTTGAATATGCAAGGAACCTATAGATCGATGAACCCTGTTGTTTTGCCAACCGTATGCGCGCTCGATTGTCCGGATACCTGTTCGTTGCATATTACGGTCGAGGATGGCCGAGTGACGCATCTTGCTGGCAATCCCAAGCATCCGATTACCAAAGGCTTTGCTTGTGCCAAGATGGCCAAGTATCCGCAGCGTCAAGAGCAAGCGGACCGATTGCTTTTGCCTCAAAAGAGAATAGGTCGCAAAGGGGAAGGTCGTTTTGCATCCATTTCGTGGGATGAGGCGCTCGATGAAATTGCCGATCGCTTGCGATCGATTATCGATCGATTCGGACCGCAATCGATTCTGCCTTATGCGTACGCAGGCACGATGGGTGTGCTGGAGTGCCAAGGTCCATTCGCTTTCTTTCGGAGCATCGGCGCATTGGAGCTGGATCAAACCATTTGTGCCACTACGGGTGGAGCGGCGTGGGAGGCAAACTATGGGCCGAACAAATTGGGTACGGATCCGGAGGATTTGGTTCATTCGCGTTTCATCATTCTTTGGGGGATCAATGCACTCAGAAGCAATTCGCATTTGGCCCCGGCCATCAACACTGCCAGGAAGAACGGTTGCCCCGTGCTCCACATCGATCCGTTTCGCAATGAAACGTCCCGATTTGCCGACATGCATTGGCAGATCAAGGTGGGTACGGACGCGGCCTTGGCATTGGCGATAGGGAACGAGATTATCCGCAATGGATGGCAGGACGATTCCTACCTCCGTGAGCATGTTGTCGGATTCGAGGAGTACCGAGACGAGTGCAGCCGATGGACTCTCGAGCGCGCCGCCGACTATTGCGGGTTGCCCTTAGTAGAGCTGCGAACGGTCGTCCGCGATTACGCATTGAGCGAATCGCCCTTTATCAAAGTTGGGTATGGCATGACTCGCAATGAGGGCGGCGGAAATGCGCTTCGCGCTGTAACGTTGTTGCCTGCTCTGATTGGAGCTTGGAAGCGCGACGGTGGCGGAGCGTGTTTGTCGACGAGCGGGGCGTTTGGATTGAACACATCGCGAGTGCGAGGTGATCACTTGCTCAAACCGGGGGTTCGACATGTCAATATGAATTTGTTGGCTTCCGAGTTGGACCCAGCGAGTTCCCCTTTGCACGCATTGTTCGTATTCAACAGCAATCCGGCGGCGGTTGCACCTGATTCGTCTCGCGTTCGACATGGTCTGAGCAACGAGGACCTTTTTACTGTCGTGCTGGAGCACTTCCAAACGGATACGGCGGACTATGCGGACTATCTGCTTCCGGCCACTACGTTTCTGGAGCACACCGACATATATACATCCTATGGTCACTATCATTTGCAGTACTCAGAGCCAGTCGTCGCCGCGCGTGGGCAAGCCAAATCCAATCGCTGGATATTCTCCGAATTGGCTCGGCGATTGGGTCAAACGGACGAGTCACTTTATTGGCAACCCAAAGAAATGATCGAGGATCTACTGCGATCTCGCAACCCTTGGTTGAGTGGAATATCTGTCGAACAATTGATGCGAGAGAGAAGCGTCAAGCTCCAATTGCCGAAACCGTTTCGTCCCTATGCCGAGGGGAGCAACTTTTCGGATCGCAAGATTCGATTCTCGCCAGCTCCACGCCAACTCGAATTCGAAGTACAACCGGACGAACAATTCCCGTTGCGGTTGATATCTCCGCCAGGTCCGTTCATCTTGAATACGTCGATGGGAAACGTACCGAGTGTCATAAAACTGGCCGGTGGAGAACCGCAGGTCGTGATCCATCCCAGCGATGCGAGCCCGCTCGGTATCGTTGATGGAGATCATATTCGGGTCGAAAGTCCGAACGGCAGCATCGTGCGCAAGGCCATCGTGAGCGAAGACGCACGGCAGGGAGTACTTGTCGCGTTGGGACAGTGGTGGCCCAAGCTCTCGCCTGACGGCAAAGGGCTCAATGACATTACCAGCGAGCGATTAACCGACCTGGGTGCCGGCAGTACATTCGGAAATCCAGCAGTCCGCGTCGCCAAAGTCAAGTCTGTGCGCCTTCTCGACTAATTTTTTTGGGTAGTGGATCTTGTGAAGACGCGCCCGACAAAAGTATTTCGACCTAGGCTTTCATTTTTGGTGGATCGCGCTATTC
>JBEBHM010000348.1:0-8772 GCA_040080875.1 Pirellula sp. | reverse complement strand
CATTCGTGAGCATCCCCGTTGCGAAGACAGGTAGACCCGTGACGCTGCTCCGCACTGGCGCCTGGGAACCGCCGTGTAAGCTGCCAAACGGGCTCTGCAAGTGAAAATCATCGTCGCTCCCGTCCACGCCGCCGAGGACAAAGCCCAGGACATTGTCGGCTCCATCGAGATCAACGAACAGCGGGTTGTTCGTGAGACTGTTGGCGTCTTTGCCGGTGGCAATCTGCCATGCTTGCAGCGTGGTTTGGTTGGCCCCCACCCAATTGCCCACCAGGCCCGTGCCACTGGCAAATAGCAGATTGAAATCGCTCAGCAGGCCGGTTTGGCTGTCGTTGGCAATACTCACGCCGATGCCGCCAGTCGCCCAAACGACATTGTTCCGCAGCTCCAGGTTCTGCACGTTTGCCTCGGCGCGGATCCCCATTCCTGTCGTCGCGTAGATTGTGTTGTTGATCACGTCGGGACTATTTCCCTGGGAAAGTTTCAAGCCAACGGTCGCGTTGTCATAGATGAGGTTGTTCGCGATGAGTGCGGTTGATGCCGTGGCTGCGATCCCGATCGGATTGTCATACACGACATTTGAAACCACCTGCGATCCACCACTAGCGGTGATCCCCGTGTTGAGATTGCCATACACTCGGTTCTCGCGGACCGGCACCGCAGCTTGGACAAAGATACCCGTTTGATTGTCGAACACGACGTTACGGACGACTTCCGAGCCCGAGCCGCTGGCCTGGATGCCTATTGTGAAACCCGAGAGGCGATGGCCATGCACCGTGTTCCCTGCCACCAGAGTCCGGCTGCCGGCAAAGATGCCGATCTGGGTATTGTCGCGAACCATGTTGCCCCGTCCGAGCGAGAGGTCCGCGTTGCCAATCACCGTCTGGGTGCCGGCGTTGTTATTGTTCACATCGATGGCAATACGATTTCCGAAGACCTCCATGGCCTCAACCCGAGCGTTGCCGGGATTGGTGAGCAGGATACCCCGATCGACAGCGTTCGCGGCACGACCATCGGACAGGCTGGCGAAGGTGCCATTGATGACAATCCCGTTCCGTCCCGCATTCTCAGCTACGAGCCCCACGAAATTCGCAGCCGGATTGATAGGAGTGATATCGATCGCATCCAGCGACTGGTTCCGGGCCGTGATGAAGCTGGCCGTAAAATTGTCGCTCCCGCCCGTGACCCATAGCCCGCGCTGTGAGCCCGTCACATCCAGATTGATAAGCGTCATGAAATCGGCGTCGTTCAGTTCGACTAAGGCCTGAGGATGATTGTCGGGATAGATCCAACTTATCGACACATGCTTCGCCGTGTTCGTCGGGCCACGCAGCGTAAATCCTTCGTCCAGTCCCAGTCCCAGATCGAACGTGCCGGACAAGCGGATCGCATCAAACATTGGATACGTGCCAGTATCGATTGACACGATCGACCCGGCGGGCAGGTCATACGCCCGCAACAGGTTCACCGGATGCGGCTTGGGCGCGCTTGCCGTCTTGCCGGTATTTCGATTCGAGCCGATGGCGCCCAGCGTGTACTCGTCGTTCGTATTGCTGGCATCATCCGCGAAGTACGTGTTACTGTTGTCCGGGACCGTGAACGACTCCTGTGCCCGGTCCATCGTGATCGGATCGTTCGCCAGCGAGATCTGTATTCGTAATCCTGTCGTATCGAAATTGACGCCCAAGTTCGCCGGAATCACGATGAACTCGCCGTCGTCCTGCGTGGATGTTGCTATCGTCGTCACCAACTGCGGGCCGTGTACGCCATCCTGCATCAGATCGATCCGGACCGGGGAGTTCGTACTGTTGTTCAACGATTGCCAACGAACCGTCTTGGCAACGTCTCGCTGCCAATCGATGTACAAATCTGGATAGGTGAGCGTCAAATGAGCCGCAGGTACAATCGGTTCCGCGATCGTGTTGCCGTAAGCGCCAAAGTCGGGGGCCATCGATTCTGACACAATGTAAACGAAGGCGTTGTCCAAATGGGCATCGTTGGTTGTTCCAGTCGCGCGGATGGACTCGAAGCGATACGTAATCTGACGTGTGCCGACCGGTAATGCCAACCGATCGCCGACGAGATCCCATCGATCGCCTACATTGGCCGCTGCTCTCGTCTGTTGTGATAGGATCACGCCGCTTCCGTCCCTAAATGCAAGCGTGATTGACGCAGTATCGATGGACGATTCGTTTTTCGAGCGCACGCGGCCACCGAAAACTGCATTCAAATTTTGCGAATCAAGCTGTACGGACGATAAGCCTGCAGCCAAAAGATTGATCGTCTGTTCCGCCACCCCGGTGGCCACTGTCCCAGGCACAAAATACGCCGCGCCATGAAATGGCGTGGAGTTCGGGGCTCCGGCAGTCCCTTGCACGTTGATCGTCCAACCGCTGATGCCCGATTCAAAACTAGGATTGGTGAGCAAGTTGACATACGTCGCGGGCACGACTACGTCGTTCCTCGGATCCGCACCATCGACACCTGGGCTGGTGCTACCTAGTCCTCCAACCATACTGGCTTGCCGATAATCGCCGCGAGGCATACTGACGAACATTGGGGCCGCACCGTCGGAATTCACGACTGTTGAACCAATCGAATGCAGATCGTGAACATTGACGTCAACTTGCCAATCGAGGATGTCCGCAAAGTCGCGCATCCAATGAACGAGCTTACCAGTGCCGGTCGCATGCAGTTGGTTGTAATCGCTAAAGAATCCACTGCGAGCGTTGTCAGCGACGAAGATGTCAAAGCCCTGATCGACCCAAAGACTGTTGCCTCGAACCTCGACTTCTTTGGCGAGGTTTTCTATCCGAATATTATCGCCGGTCGAGGAGTACAGCGTGTTGTTGCTTATCTGCACATCCGTGACATTGTTGACCAAGATACCGGCTGTAACATTGTCTGCGAATTGGTTGTGAGCGATCTGCGAATCGCCTTTGGCCTTGATACCGATACCATTGCTGTCGATCCAATTGAATTGAATGGCACCCGAAAAGTCTGCCCCCGTCGCGTTGCGATAAATCAGGTTTGCATCGCTCATCGGGGCTGGACCAAGGGGGGCTGGACCAAGAGTGCCCGTACCAGTGACACCGGTGGTATTGTCGCGGATAACTTGCCCGAGGATCGTACCGAATAGTTGGACTCCGATCTGGTTGTTAGAGATTTGGTTGGTGTCGGACCATAAAAAACGGTCATAAAGATCGGTCGGGTCGGATTGCAATACTTGTCCTGCGGCTACTTTCACACCGGTCACTGCACCGTGAATGGTGTTTCCTAACAAGACAGACGAAGATGCATAGTCGACACCCAACGTGGTTGCTTGGATGTCATTGTCCCGAATCATGCCGCCCATCACACTAGCCATCAGCTGCAGCCCTGTGTCGTTCGATCGGACCGAGTTGTTAACAATTTGCGAACCCGTTTCGGTAGACTTGATCAAGACACCTGTTGTCGAACCGAAGATCGCATTGTATTCCACCAACGCATTCGTATTGAACTGTAGTTCTACCCCCACCGCTTCGCCGTCGATCAAGTTGCCGATTAGTCGTGTGTTGGTCGTGCCGTCCAATAATAGGCCACTACCCTCAATGCGACTTGCGACGATTTCCAAACCACTTGTCAATTTCGCATCCAGGCCGCCGGACAGGTCGACGCGCGAGAACGTTACATTGTTCGCGCCGGTCAATGTTACCTTGCCACCTAACTGCGACAAACCAGCCCCTTCACCGAGAATAAAGACTCCTGAATGGGCTGCAGTCAATGTTACCGGAGCCGTTTGAACTCCTTCGTGGACCACCACGATATCCCCAGGTTGCATCGTGTTGAGTTCTAGCAAGGTGGCCAGCGGGATTCCTTCGCTGGTATACATCAACCGATTCACCACCAGCGTATCGCCGCGCACATGAACCTGCGTCGAGTTTGCTGACGAGTTGCTCCACGCGACAAAAGGCGCTCCGGTCGGATTCACGGCGAGTGCCAACGCTTGCAGTCCATCTCCGGTACCGGTTATTCCGCCGTTGATATCACCTGATTGAGCAAACTTTTCGATAAACTCCGTCCCATTCCATCGCGTTGCGTACACCGTCGTTCCAGTGCCGATACCCGATGCGACCAGTTCTTCGGCCCAAGCAAGATGGAGTTGGTTTCCGCCGACAGCGAGTCTAGGTTGCGACGCGGTCCCTCCGGTTGCAGATACGTTGACTTGTTCCCATACACCTGCGACCGGTCTAGCCGAATAGATTTCGGTTTCACTAGTTCCCAATCGCACATATTGCCGCCATGCCACGTGTATGGTTCCATCGTAGTAAGCGATGGATGGCTGATCCGCTGCCAAATTGCTCGTACTAATGCCATTGCCACTGTTGGAACCGGCAACACCTTGCCAAGTGGAACCTGCAAATTCCAAAGCGAATACACGTGCAATGCCTGCTACAGTTTGCGACCATGCAACCGCGAGCTTCACACCGTTCGTCGCAAAGAAAAGTTGAGACAAGTCAACCGCGCTGACGACTGCCGATGTACCGACAGCGTTCCATGTCGTGCCATTGAATTGCTTCACGCGGATTTCGGTCGTCGAGCCTGTGTGATTCAACCACGCCACGGCCGGTCCTGTGGCGGTATTCACCACAACCGGATGATCTGTCGTCCCTGTGCCACTAATTCCTCCGGAACCAAGAGAATCGGCTAAGGCGACCCATGCACCCTGACCACTATTCGCAGCAGGATCGAACTGGGCGACATAGATGTCCCCCGCTTCCATCCAGGAGATTAGCGGTTGCCCAGCAGCGTTCGTCGTAAGACTTGGGTGTTGCGATGTGCCTACCGAATTGCTCACGCCTCCATGTTGGTCACTGCCGGCTAAGCCTTGCCATGCGTTGCCGTTCCATTTCGCCACATAGATTTCATAATTACCGTTTCTCGCATCGGACCAAGCGGTAAAGACTTGCCCTGCTGGCGAAATTGCAATTGCCGGATCGATCGCTCCAGCGGTGTTTCCGCCAAGCCCCAATCCGACTGCAGAACCTGCCAATTGCTGCCAACGACCACGATCCGTGATACCTGCTGGCAACGAGCTATCGGTACGAACATGCGGAACACTCGCCAACACGAGTGGCGGCGCTGTGGGACTCGGGGGAACGAAGTTGTTGGGAACAACTCCATCACCAGTGCCAAAGTCGACTGTGTTGTCTAAGCCACCTCCCGCGTCGATGAAATCATCCCCAGCCTCGCCGTACAATAAGTCATTGCCACCGCCTCCGAACAGTCGGTCTTGTCCCGATCCAGCTTCGTCGTCGTTCGTAGCAAAGTCGCCGTAAAGGTGATCGACAGCGTTGTCATCACCACTTGCACTCTGATTGTGCCCGTACAACGTATCGTGGTCAGCTTCGCCAGCTAAGACGTCGCGGCCCGTTTCACCTTCTAACACGTCATCTCCTGCGCCTCCAAGCAACACATCGTCGTCATCACCGCCGCGCAGTGTGTCGTTGCCGCCCTGCCCTAGAAGTCGGTCTGACCCTGGACCTCCTTGCATGATATCCGCACCATCGTCTGAGCCTTGCAGTACATCCGCACCGGCTTCGCCGAACAATTGATCTCCGACACCACCTCCGCCGATGAGTTCGTCCTGATCCTCACCGCCAAACAACATATCTGCATCCATGCCGCCATCCACATAGTCGTTTCCATCGTCACCATGCAGGAGGTCTGTACCCTCTTCACCGTAAATCCGATCGTTCTCGTTTCCTCCTTCGATGCGATCTCTACCGTGGGCTCCGTAAAGCGTGTCGCGTCCAGCCCCACCACGGATGCGATCGCTACGGACACCACCATCGATCCAGTCATCGCCGGCATCTCCGTTGATATCATCTGCCCCACCGAGCCCTCTGATTTCGTCGTCGCCATCGCCGCCCGACAGAATGTCACCGAAGTACGTTGCATCGAGCAAGTTCGCGTCGTCGGTTCCCTCGTCGGATCCGATCAGTCGATCGTCCCCTTCGTCGCCGAATAACTGATTAACGATTCCAGCACCAGCGACAAGCAGATCATTGCCTAGACCGCCATGCAATAGATCTTCGCTCCCTTCTCCAAAGAGCTGATCGTCGTCTGTGTCACCATGAATCGTATCGACACCGTTACCGCCATAGAGTTGATCGTCGCCTTCATCGCCATGAATTGTGTCGTCACCTTCTCTGCCGAAGATGCGATCCGCATTCGCGCCACCGAACAGTTGGTCGTTCCCTGCGTCCCCATCAATGTAGTCTTCGCCCGCACCGCCACGGACCGTATCGTTCCCGATACCTCCATAGATCTCATCTCCGAATTCCTCGCCGTATAGATCATCATTGCCGCCCTGTCCAAAGAGCTCGTCTCGCCCGGCCAGCAGAACATTGCCTGCTGATCCTAGTACGTGCCCTATCCCAAAATCGCCGAAAAGCGTATCCGATGAATTGTCGTCGCCGATTCCCGTTGCGCTATGACCGAATAGCAGGTCGGTGTCCTCGCCGCCAAACAGAGTATCCACGCCGCTGTTGCCTTCAAGGAAATCTTCACCTGAATTGCCGTAGAGCACGTCAGCGCCAACATCGCCATGCAAAATGTCATTCCCTGCGTTGCCATGAAGCGTATCATTCCCGTCGTCTCCGAATAGTTCGTCCGCTTTCGAATCGTCGGTGAGGCCACTCGCGGAATGGCCGAATAGCAAGTCGTCATTCGCGCCTCCATGGAGCTCATCAACTCCAGCGCCCCCTTCGAGCGTATCATTGCCAGCATCTCCGAATAACATGTCATCGTTCGCTCCTCCGTACAACGCGTCAACACCTGCGTTGCCGTGGAGTTCGTCTTCGCCTTGATCGCCGAACAGAGTATCGGCAGTCGCGTCATCGCCGATCCCCGACTCGGAGTGTCCGAACAAGCGATCCTCGCGTTGATCGCCATGCAAGGTGTCGGCACCGGCATCACCTTCCAGAACGTCGTCGTCTTCTCCGCCGAAGAGTTGATCATTGCCGGCCCCGCCATGAAGGCGGTCCACGCCATTCTGCCCGCGCAGCGTGTCGTTGTCATTGCCGCCAAAGAGCTGATCGTTTCCATCGCTGCCCTCTAAGAGGTCCTCTCCCCCTTGCCCGAAGAGCTGGTCGTCATCTGCGTCTCCGTATAGTTGGTCGGCGGAGTTGTCGTCGCCAACGCCCGTGATCGAGTGACCATAAAGCAAATCATTACCCGTTCCTGACATGATGGCGTCGTTGCCGACCCCACCCTCGATCGTATCGTTGCCAGCGTCGCCAAACAACGAATCGTTATTGAAGCCGATCGGACTGGGGACGATGCCGCTGACGGTATCACCGCGGATGATGTCATTTCCGTCTGCACCTTGGATGATGTCGTTACCCGGACCACCTACGAGCGTATCATCGCCGCTTCCGCCATCAAGGGCATCGTCACCGCGTTCGATGCCATCGACTTCATGATCGCCAAACATCGAGTCATTGCCGTCACCACCGATCAGCATGTCATTGCCAACATTGCCTTGAACATAGTCGTCACCCGCCCCGCCACTGATTACATCGTCGCCGAGACCGCCGTACAGTTCGTCATTGCCTTCGTCGCCGTCCAATTGATCGTTGTTTGCTTGGCCAAAGAGCATGTCGTTCCCTGGTCCGCCAGTAATTTGGTCGTCACCATCTCCACCACGAATCGTGTCATTGCCTGCACCACCAGCCAAGCTGTCGTTGCCGATGCCGCCATCGATAACTAACGGGATGGTCAATTGTGGATCGATATAGAGTAAGTCATTCCCGCCGCCAAAATTGGCCACGATCTGTTGCACTTGTGCTCGGGGAAAGTCTTGAGCAACACCAAACATTTGAACGCGAACGACATCCACTCCGTTCTTATCCTTGGCAGGCGTTATTGCTACTTTCTCGTCTTGGCTCGTTCCTACGTTGAGCGTCAAAATTCCGTTGGAAAGTGTGGCCAATGGTGTTGGAACGACGCATCCCGAAGTGAAATCCAGCAACGTCGCCCGTGCGATCGATTTTTTGAACAGAGTAATGTCGGGCGCAAATGGGATCTCCAGTACGACCTGGGCGCCAAGCCCTGCAGAAAGTGTTCCCTCGACGTTGATCCCACAAGCAGCAAGCTCATGGAAACGAGATCGACCATCCGCCAACGTCGACTGGTCGCCGTCCGGTAGGTCGAGGGTTACTTCGGCCGTCACATCGCCGTTGACAGAAGCGTTCAAACCAAATCCTCCAACGCCAGCTCCTACCGTAATAACTCCGGTCAAGCTCAGCTCTGGTTTGTCGTCTTGCGGGGTGCCTTGGTCGGTCGGATTGCGTTGGCCATCAACGCGATCGTAGATGAAGAAGCCGTTCGCGAGTTTCGATTTTTGATTGAGATCATAACCGGTTGCTCGAAACTCGCGAATGCCGGCCGTGTCATAGCCGAATGCGAGATCGACATGCAAATCCATGGAACCTGCGAATACGCCGTTGATCGGTGGGAATATTGGGAACGACTCCTCGATGCTGAAATGCAAGTTGATCGCGGGCAAGTCCACTTTGAACAAGTCCACATCTTTGCCCAACAACAAGCCGAGTGAACTCGACGGTTTCTTGAGCAGCGGCAGAGAGAACGAGAATCCGCTAGGCACTTGACTCGATTGCTGCACAAACGCATTGGTTGCCGATGCAATCGCTTGTCCTTGTGCACCTTGACTGTTCAGCGTATTGATGGCCGACGTCAAATTGAATGTGCTATCGATAGAACTTGGGA
>JBEBHM010001090.1:0-2302 GCA_040080875.1 Pirellula sp. | reverse complement strand
TTGTGTTTTCATTCCCGCTGGCACAGTCCATGCCTTGGGCGAGGGCTTGCTCGTCGCCGAAATCCAACAAGCCAGCGATTGCACCTTCAGACTCTTTGATTGGAATCGTGTGGATCGAGATGGCAAGCCACGGGAATTGCACGTCGACCAAGCGCTCGACGTCATCGACTTCGCACGCGGTCCGGTTGAATTCGTTCCCCGCTCCGAACCAGACGCGACTTGCCCCAGAGTACTGGTGGACTGCGACAAGTTCGTTTTGGCCCAATATCAACTTCCCGGAATCTACCCGCTCCAATCGCCGCAGATCGTCATTCTGACCACGCCCAAAGGAACGGCTTCGGTGGCTTGTGGCGACAGAAAGTATGCTATGGATCGAGGTCAAACGTTGCTCATTCCGTTTGGTTGCGAATCACCCGAACTCCATGTTGGCGAAAATTCCATTGTCCTCGCGTCAACGCTTCCACAAGTTTCATGAAACGCAACTTAGAGCCAGATTTGGTGCAATATTGGACGCTCGTGGGCATGCAATCCATGCATCGAGCCATCGTCAGGAGCGCGCTCGAACAACTGGCTGCACAACGCCGTCTGAAGTTTCAATTGGAATGGTGCGTGATCAACGAGGCTCCTACAGTCGCGGCCATTTTCCAAAGGCCGGGCGTTCTGCTGATTGACCGCGAATTCTTGCGCAAGCGACTTGAGAAAGAGCCATGCAGCGCGTGGTCAAGTCTGAACGAAATTGAAGTCGGCGAAAAACGAATTCATCTACTGTGGAGTTGGTCGCTGCGAGGAGCACGCGATCTGCTCTGGTGTACTGAACTTGGGCTAACTGGCGTGATTAGCAATATCGAAAGTCTCCAACTGTGGGCCCACGCCAGCCTCAAGCACGCAGCCAAGAATGAAATCGTTATCAATTCACTGCTGGCCAATGTCACTTCCCCTTCACTTCCGCGAGCCTCATGAAGACAGTTTTAGTAACGGGAGCTGCCGGCTTCATTGGATTTCACGTGGCCAAGCTTTGCCTTCAAAAAGGGAGGCAAGTTTGCGGTCTCGACAATTTGAACGACTACTACGATGTAGGGCTCAAGATGGCGAGAGTCGAGTTGCTCCGATCGCATCCATCGTTCGATTTCGTGAAGCTTGATCTAAAAGATCGTTCTGCGGTGGCGGAATTTTTTCGAGATCGAAAATTCGACAATGTGATTCATTTGGCTGCCCAAGCAGGCGTGCGCTACTCGATCGAGAATCCATTCGTTTACCTAGATTCCAACGTGACGGGAACCTTGACAATCCTAGAGGGTTGTCGCCATTCCGGCGTCGAGCATCTGGTGTTCGCCAGCAGTTCCAGCGTTTACGGCAGCAACACCGCTCAGCCTTTTTCGGTTCATGATCCTGTCGACCATCCCCTGAGCCTGTATGCGGCTACCAAAAAAGCCAACGAGATGATGGCTCACTCGTATTCGCATCTCTATGGATTACCCACGACGGGACTTCGATTCTTTACGGTCTATGGTCCTTGGGGCAGACCCGACATGGCGCTGTTCAAATTTACCAAATCCATTCTCGAGGGAACGCCGATCGACGTCTACAACCACGGCAAAATGATGCGAGACTTCACCTATGTGGACGACATCGCCGAAGCGATTGTCAGAGTAGCTGATCACGTCCCAACTGCAAATCCAATGTGGAATAGTGATCGACCAGATCCCTCCACCAGCTCGGCTCCGTTTCAGCTGTTCAACATCGGAAATCAACAACCAACCGACTTGCTACGCTTTATTCAAGTGCTTGAACAAACATTGGGGGTTCCGGCCAAAATGAACTTGCTACCACTTCAACCGGGCGATGTCCCGTCCACTGCCGCCGACGTGGACAGTTTAATCGAAGCCATCCAATACTCTCCGTCGACGCCTATCGAAGTGGGCATCGAACGCTTCGTTCAGTGGTATCGTGAATACTACAACAAGTGATTGCGTCGTTAGCTCGGAACAATACGCAAAAGCCTTAACAAAAAAAATCAGATGATTCAGTCCATCTCCACTGCGCTTTCGGTCAACGTCAACAAAGTAGCGCTCCTTCGCAACACAAGGCACATGGGCATCCCAAGTGTCGTTCGAGCTGCCAAAATCTGCTTGGAATCAGGCGCTCAAGGCATCACCGTACACCCGAGGCCAGACCAACGTCACATCCGAACCGACGATGTCGATGCGATTGCGATTCTTCTGCAAGAGTGGCCAGACGCAGAGTTTAATATCGAAGGGAATCCATTTCACAACTTGATGGAGATTGTTCGTCGGACTCGCCC
>JBEBHM010000347.1:0-8790 GCA_040080875.1 Pirellula sp. | reverse complement strand
CCGAACAATGTCGCTTTGAGTCGGTTTACTACCGACGGGTGTGGATTTGAACTTGAAAGTCCCTCGCCGAAAATCCCTAGGATAGGGTGCCAACAAACCTGCGGCCGGGCCATAACCATCGCCCGAAAGTCCATGGCATTGCACACAATGTTTTCGATAGAGTCCTTTTTCGACTTTGGATTTATTTCTACCCACAGGCCCTGCCGCTCGACGAACCTTATCCATATCCACAGGGCATGGGACGCTGGGCGGCCATTGGGGGTTATCAATATCGCCAAGAATATCTTCCAAAGCCCCACTTGCTTTGCTAGCAATTTGCAAAACCTCGTCCGCAGTCGACTCCGTCGCAAGACTGGCAGTGTGGAGGATATTTTCACGGTATCCGACGCTTTTCGTGGAGCATCCCACCGATACGAACGCGCAGCTCCAAACAATACAGAGTCCTAACCAACCAGAGGAACGAGGGCAGGAGGTGCCAAACATAGCAATTCGTTACTTAGTAAGAGCCTCGAAGACTGCGTGAACGATAGGAATGGAACTGCCCAACTGAATAGAAAGTAACCGACGAAGCAGGAAAACTACTTTTCACAAATGTAGTCGTAATGTTAGATTCCAAAAGGCCTGCGACAATATTCGCAACTTGGAAAAAAACGTCGCAAAAACCCCAATAACTAAGCCACACTGCGTCTCAGCAACTGTGCGATCGACCGAACCCCTTCGTTTCTCAATAGGCCGACCCGATAGATTCGACCAGCAGTCAGCACCATAGCAACGGTTGATGCGATCATGAGGGCGGCCGCCACCCATGGCTGCCAAAAAGGAACATTGGTACCGGACGCCAAACGCAAAACCATCATCATGGGGCAGGAGGGCGGGAAAAAACTCAAAGTGGTAGCGACCACGCCATTCGGATCTCGAACGGCGATGAACCAAACCATCATGGGGGCCATCAGGACCATCCAAACGGGCAAAAGCATGGTTTGGGCTTCCTTGAGTTCGTTGACCGAAGCTCCGACCGTCAGGAAAATCGAACTAAAGAAGAGCACACCCAAGAGTTGGAACAGCAAGAACCAAGGCACAAGACTCATGGGTAAGCGATTTGAAAGCCCTTGCATGTTGAGCAGAAAGAGTCCTCCCGCTCCATAAAGCACAAAAATCACCAGGGAGCCAGCGACATTTCCAAGTAGCTTGCCACCCATCAATTGAGTGGGTGTGACGGACCCGATCAACAATTCCGATATGCGTAGGTTTTTTTCTTCCATAGCGCTTTCGAGCATGGGTTGAGCCGCCATGAGGATCACCATGAACATAAGCATCATCACGCCGAAAGGGAGCATCATCGAGACCAAGGAATCGAGCGGCGATTGGCCCTCGGATTTGGCAGCTTCGTTTGGCTTGATGGGCATATTGGGGGAAAGTTCCACCTTGGCATCCAGCAAAGCGATTGCCCTTGGATCGATACTCTCAAGTCCCAATTGACGGATTCGTACTTCTCGGAGTTTGGCACTAACGATCCCTCCCATCCATCCACGAACTTGGCTGATGAGAGCATCTTGACTGTAGAACTTGGGCAAAGCCCGAACCGGAGGAGTCGCGGGATCCTGAGTTGGTGGATCGAGCGTTGGAACCTCGAAAAGGTCGCTAGGAAATTCTACGAGCGCATGCAGTTGACTGTCCCGAATCTGTCGGCTGTATTCGAGTCGTTGCTCGTCGTTCAGTTGATTGGGGACTGCGATGAATTCCCAAACGTCGCTTTGGGCCATGAAAGACGATTTGGGCATCCGCTCCTTTTCGGTACCGGGGATACTGTCTGCATCGTTTCGCCCGAGGGCCTCGTTGCGTTTCTTGGCAGCGTCGGCGATGTAATCGAAAAGTACACCGGTCCCGTCGGCGACTGCAATCTTCTGAGTCTTGCCGCCGCTGACGCGTTGGAGAAGGGGCATGGCAACGAGACTGCCAAACATCAGGATAGGCATCATCACCAAAGTGATCAGAAATGCCTTGGTCCCAACCATGGCCACGTATTCTCGGTGCGCAATGACCCAAATTTTGAACATGAATGTCAGCTTATACGAGAAACCAGTTCAACGTTACTTGACTCCATGCATTAGTTTGTTGACCAATGGCGCAGCCAAGAAAAAGAGTCCCCCAATGATCAACCCTAGCCACCACAGCTGAATAAAAACGGAAGAGTATTGGGCCAAATCCCCTGCTGCTTCCGAATGGCCACCTCCGCCGGATGCAACTGCGGCGATGACGCCAGCAAAGTAATTTGCGCAAGCAGTCGACAAAAACCATCCGCCCATCGCAAGTCCCACATCGCGTTTCGACGCCAACTTTGTGACCATTGAGAGTCCGATTGGCGAAAGGCAAAGTTCCGCCATGGTGTGGACTAAATACGTTAGTCCGAGTACACCCCAAAAGATTTTCTGGCCAGGTTCGTTCGCGCGAATTGCTACTACCAAAATCAAAAAGCCAGCTCCGACTCCGATCAGCGCTAACGCAAACTTGCGAGGAATGGACGGGTTCCAGTTGTGTTTGTCCAACCACGGCCATAGGATCGCAAAAAGCGGCGCGAGCGCGATAATAAATAGCGCGTTGAACGATTGGAAAACGCTAAAGTGCAACCCGAAAGGTGCAGTGACAAACTCTTCGGCCAAGAAATTTAGCGACGAGCCAGCCTGCTCGAACAATGCCCAAAACAAAATGTTAGCGAAGAATAATATGAGCATTGCGATGTAACGATCCAATTGCACACGGTCTTTGGATTTCACACCCGCATAAACAAAGTACGCTGACAGTCCGATCATCATGACTGACAATACCTGTCCCAAAATCGCGCTGTGGGAAAGCAAAAAATAGATCAGAGGCACAGCGCAAAGTGAACCGATGAGTACGTACGCGATCGGTGCGAAATTTTTGTGTGCCTCGGGAGCTTTGCCGACATGGCCAAGCATCGGCTTAAGAAACTGAAAAACCATGATCCCAAAGATCATTCCGAGGCCTGCTGTCAAAAAGCCATATTTTTCGCCATAGATCGCACCCACGATCGTTGCACAAATGATCGGAGCAAAAAAAGCGCCCGCATTGATTCCCATGTAGAAGATGATGAAGCCCGAGTCGCGTCGAGGGTCCTTAGGAGCGTATAACTGGCCGACCATCGCTGAAATGTTGGGCTTGAACATTCCATTTCCGACAACCAAGACGGATAGGCCGATCAAGAAAACCGGTAGGCTGGGCGTCAGCAATATGAACATGCCGCAGGCCATAAGGAATCCGCCCAAAAGTATCGACCGCTGGTATCCCAAGTATCTATCTGCAATCGCCCCGCCAAAAATACCCGTCGCATAGACCAAAGCCGTGTAACCGCCATAAGTAAGCGAGGCTTGCTCTTTTGCTGCCCCCTCCGCCAAATGCCCGAAAAAAGTTCGTGCGACGTAAATGGCTAAAATCGCGCGCATCCCGTAATAACAGAATCTTTCCCAAAACTCTGCTGAGAATAACATCCAAAGCGCCTTGGGATGTCCCAAAACGTCTCCTTGGGGTGGGGGAACAAACTCATCAACAGAGGCAGCTTGGCTCATCCAATTCTCCAAATTCGGGGTCGTAATAGAGATAAAAAGACGTTTTGCCGTATGTTAATCGAAAGCATTCATCTCGTGGTTGCTTGACGGACCACTTTGTTGGAAAGTAAAGTGCAGCATGAGGTTTCGACATGCTTTTTGATTCTCAAGACGTTCTACTCCGGGCCAAACTCGGAGATGAAGCTGCCAAGGGTGAGTTGCTTAACCGATTTCGCCCCTACCTAAACGTGATCGCTCAGCGACTGCTCGACGAACGCCTACAAGGTCGCATGGATTTTGCCGACATCGTCCAAACCACCTTCCTGGAAGCCTCACGCGACTTCGAAGCATTTCGAGGCGACACCGTGGAATCCCTGTTGGCTTGGTTGCGCAATATCTTGCGCAACAACGTTTCCACCGCGCACCAACATCATCTAGCAGCCCAAAAGAGATCCGCCCGAAAAGAATCCGTTCTTCGCATTAGCTCGGAATCCGGCGGCAGTAGTCTAGGACTAGCAGATATCCTTCCCTCGGAGTCATCGACTCCCAGCCAACGATTGATGCGCGACGAAGCCTCGGTCGTGCTGGCTGCTTGTTTGGAACAGATTCCTGAATCACAACGCGACGCCATTCGAATGCGCTACCTAGAAGGAATGTCGCTCAAGCAGATATCCGATCGCATTGGGAAATCGGAAATGGCGGTGGCGGGATTGCTCAAACGTGGCCTTCGAGCCCTACGCGAACAAATGACGAATAAACAAACCGGGCTGAGTGGCTAACGCGCGCAACCTACTCGGGTTCCCAGGTTTTGTTTTCCTGGGAACCGACAATTGCATCAGGCTGCACCATTCGACGTTGGATTCGAAGATGGATGCGATTTCTTCCAAAGCTGATATCCGGCACGAATGTCCTTCAAGTGCATCCAATGACCATGTGTCTTGGTCGTACTCGAAACCATCGTCTCAGGTGAAATCTCGCCCTTCTCTATCTTGTGCATGAAATCGGATTCTGCAATTGGACCAATCGTTTTCGATTTTCCGAAGAACCCCTTCTTCATAAAAAACCAATCTGCTGACATCACTCTTCACTCCTTAGGCAACAAACAAAAATAACAATTGCGTTAGGTCACCGAATGAATGGCCGCTCCAGCAGCTCACTTAACTTTATCAACCCTGAATAATAGCGGAAGTGCCGTTCGAATGTCCAGTTTTAGACTGGTTCTTTGCCATCTTTTGGCAAAATCCACTCGATTTTTATTGGTGCCCTGTGCAGGATTGTCCCACCCATTTGCGACGCATGTGCCATGCCAAGCATCGAGGTCCGCATCTCCGAGGCGGACGTATTGGCAATTGGATCCTTCATCCCCGCTTCGAATAATCTTCCTTCTGGTCGTTGCGCTAAATGGAATCAGTCAAGCGAGTACGTGTTGACATCGAATACCAGCGTCTCGGAGATACGCTGCTACATTCTGCCGATTAGGCGCTCTTCGCCAGCCTCGTCCCCAACTCTTCTGTTTTAACTTTTTCACTTCGGCCAAACACCGAAAGCAGATCCTGAGGTACGGTTCGCAAATGAAGATCCCGTTGTGGAAATGAAATCTCGATGCCTGCTTCGCCAAATTTCTTGAGGATTTGCGAGTGGAGATCGTGTTGCGTTGGAAGCCGCTGGTCGAGGTTCGCAAGAAACACTCGAGCCGTTAGATCCAAAGTGCTGTCCCCGAATCGCTCAAAAAAAGCGGTCGGCTCGGGACTTGACAGTACATTCGGATGTGACGAACACACATCCTTTAGCAGCCCGCATGCAGCTTCTGGGTCCGAGGCGTACGATACCCCTACACTGATCGTTATCCGATTGGTAGTATCGGATAACGTCCAGTTGAGTAGTCGTCCGGTGATCAGGTCCTTGTTGGGAATAATGAGTTCTTGCTGATCAAAATTGGTGACGGTGGTGGCTCGCATGCGAATGCGCGACACGACTCCCGTTGTATCACCGAGGGTGATCACATCTCCGACTCGAATCGGCTGCTCAAACAGCAATATTAGGCCGGATACAAAATTGGCGAAGATCTCTTGCAAGCCGAATCCGAGGCCAACCCCCAACGCTGCGACCAACCATTGAATACTGGCCCAGCGAACTCCAATGCTATTGAATGTCATCGCGATGCCCAAGATCAAGATGGCGTATCGCGATAGCGAAGCGATCGCATAGCGAACTGCGTTCTCGATAGGCAAGTGCTGAAGGAGCGCTATCTCCAAGAGACCAGGCAAATTCCTCGCCGCAACCACCGTCATGATGATCGTCGGAATGGCTACCAACATATGCGCTAAAGTGATCGGGATCCGTTCACCCGACCCAGCCCCCTCGACCGTCCATAGCTTGATCGATTCCAAAACGCCAACCGCCGGCAATACGCCAGACCAAATGAACGCAACCGCAGCGATAGCCGCAAACACGAGCGTGCTGCGAACCAACCGAATGGTTTGATCGTTGATCTCGGAGAGATCCGAAACCACATCGGTGGCTGTTGGAGCTGTTGAATTGGCAACAACGGGTGCTATCCCCGGATCACGCCTGCGAGCTTCCTCAAGCCGTTGTCTCGCCTGAGATACTGCAATCTGTCGTCGCCGTGTGAGCAACCAACGTCGAATCAAGCTCGACAAAAATACCAAGCCGATCAGCGTCATGAACGTCGTATGCAATAACATGGCCAATCGGATGGCCGTGTAGTGGTAACCCATTATGCTCATGGCCATCAATGCAAGCGGCCCTACCGAAAGGCCAGCGTACCAAACGTAACGAAGTCGGTCGATCCAACCTCCTGCGTTGCGTTGTAAGAACTCCGCGAAAACGCCACGCTTCGGATGCAACAGGCTCAGGAGGTAAAAAAAACAGAGCGACATCAAAAGACTGAAGGTCAAACGGCAGAGCGAGTTTTCCCAACGGACCTCGCCAAACTGTGCGATGATTCCCACGATCGTCACAGCGGGCACCGCCAAATCGATAAACCAACGCAGATTGGTTCGCAAATGTCGCGTCGTACCGCTTGGCCAATCGAAGTGCTTTTCGGCGAGTCCGCCCGAACGACAGATTTGTCGGATGAACTCAAGTGGGAAGAAATAGCGAGCGCTGACCAATAGCCCGACTCCAATGGCGTTGGCAAACGCATTGCCATCCGATGCCACGACGAGTCGCCATCCCAACACCAAGTGCACAATGGCAAGCGGTGCACTCAGCAATGCGCTTAAGACGACGACCTTCAGGGTCGGCAAGAACGAGGTGCAGCCGGTTCGGTCCGCGTGCTTTCCTAGGTCGGCAATTTTGAACTTAATGCGCTTCAGGTTAAACAGCAGCCCCAAATAACTGACAAATCCCAGCAAGTAGGCCCAGCCATGCGTTTTGACATCCGATAATAAGATAGCTGGTAAAGGTCGCCAGTTCTGAAGGTCGAATAACCATTTCACAGATGGCCAAAGCTGACGAAAGTCCCCTTTGTTGAACGGCTCACTGGAACGTATCCAAAGCACGTTCTCATCGATGAACGAACGATACACATAAACCTGATCGATTGTTTCTTGATTAGTTTCGGCCAGGCCAATGAGATTGTCAAAGTAATTGCTGGCATCAACTCGAAACTCGTCAACCAATTTGCGTTCGCTGGCCAGTAAGATGCGCTTCTGATCCGCGACAGGAGCTGTGGCGAATTGTTCTACGGAATGATTTCCAGTAATTGCAGGTTCGCTCGAAAACTCTTCCGCCAGTGTCGATGACGCTTTCCAATCATCCAACTCCAAGATCAATGTCTCGGTTGCGAGACTTCTAGTCTGATAGTCATGCAGTTTCTTACGAAGATCTCCGATGTCTGGCAACTCATTGCGCTGCTTTCGCAGCATGAGGCCAACCCAACTATTGAAGTTGGTGACATGTCGACTGCTCTTGGGCGAGATCTTGGCCGCCATGATCTTGTAGCGTTCCCCCCACAATTTGAGCTCACTGCGGGCCGAGTCTACCTCCATGCGAATCGACGAATTATGTTTGGCTAATTGCAACCAGTCATCAGATCGCTTGAGGAGCGATTGAGCTCGCGATTTGATCTCTGGGGAAGCATAAGCGAGCAATTCCTCGATCTTTCGTTTCTGGTCGGCGATCTGGATCTCGCGGCGTTTCCCAAGTTCGTCTTTAACCTCCTTGAGTTTGGCATGCTGAAACTTTTCTTCGGCGAGCAGAATGTCCTTGCGGGCAGGCAACAACTCTAGTTCAGCATCGTACGTGCGTTGTTCCTGCTCCAATCGCCGGATACGTTCATTGATGGCGAGCAGTTTGGATTTCAACAACAGCGTATTGGCTTCGCGAACGCGTGGGTCGATACCGTCGGGTACTGGTAACGCAAGCTCTTCGTTGAGCTTTGTGATCGTCGATTTGTCTTCTGCGATGAGTCGAGGGATGTCGCGTCGGCGTGCCTCGCGGGCGACGATACCAGCCTCCACTCGCATCCGTCCATCTGTAGCAGCTTGTGCGAGACCTTGAATCTCCAATTGATAAGACTGAAGCGTCTCCAAAAGAGTAAACTCAAGGGTCCCGTCGGCAAAGATCTTGCGAGGGACAGGATTCTCTTTGCGTTTTTTGGCTTCCACGGTTGCAGCGGGTGCCGCTTCATACAGGACCGAAAGTTCTTTGGAGACCCGTTCACTCTCGGCTCGACTCTTGAGTTCCGCCAATACGGCTTCGTAGGCGGTGATCAGGGTTTGTTTCAATGTCCCATCCAAGTCGGTAGCGACTTGCAACTGCTGAATGTAGTTTAACGCCGCATCCTGAGTTATCGCGGATGCATCGCTGACCGGGGTGACAACCTGTTGTGGAATCGACGGGCTAGTTTGTGAGGCAAGCGCCGCCGGCGTATTGCCGGATGGCGGCATCGGCTGAGCAGCGGCTGGTTGTTGTGCGGTTCGATACACCGCCGGCGCCGCGCGAAACGCATGCGGCTGACCGAACGTGCTTTGCGCGTTGGGATCTGGCTGGGAGGGTGGCAGTGGTGCTTGTGCCGCAGGCGCTGTTCTGATCTGCGGTGGCAACAGCTGATTGGGAGGATTCAAGTTGATCTGAGCAACAAGCGCATGGCTAAGCATCAGCCATACAAAGAAAAACTGCGAGTCCCTTGCTAAAGCTGCCCATTGCCGTCCACTAAACCAATCTGTGCATCGCATAGATCGATTCATACGAAATTTTGGAT
>JBEBHM010000346.1:0-8795 GCA_040080875.1 Pirellula sp. | reverse complement strand
CGGCGCGCCGCTGGTTGGAAATAATGACAATCCTTTGATTGTCTGTTCGGCGCGTTCAAGAAATCTAAATGACGCGTCGATGCTTCCATCAGCTATGTACATGGTGTGCCCTTCGACATCTTCGGCTGCCATGGGACGCCGAATAATCGGCTTCAAATTGCTCACTTACTCGAGGCCTTCGTGACTACACGACTCCTGATCGCCTGCCATTCATCGTCTGTCCATGGTTCCGCTAAACCGCTTTTGATTCCTGCTTTCAACGCCTGCTCAATCTCTCCCTGCTTCTCGCTCGCAGCGGCTACGAGCGCCACTATATACTCACTCGCACTTGCAAATCCGCCTTGCTCTGCACTTTCGTCAACGTACGACTGCAAATGGTCTGGTAACGTAACGGAAATTGTTGACATCTCTTGATACTCCTAATTGCTACATATACAGCCCGCTACCGCCAACATGTTTTTCCGCATAGACCGTTCGGACACACCTCCATTATAGGCTAACCGGGTTGGATTGGTAGAATCTCTCGAATGCAACTTCTTATTGAACAGTTTGGTGGCGACGGCAAAATCTTACGTTAGGCGACCAAGAAACTCTAGAAGTGCCCAAAGCCCTGCTATCAATCTCCAAATAGCTACTCCGTTTGCCTTTCTTTTCCTCACGCTTGCGAACCTACCATCCGGTCGGTAAATTGGTTCCGTTTTGTATTGGTGAACAACAAAACCAAAATGGTATGAATGCAATGTCGTCCTCAAGCCAGGATTCTGCCCCGCCATCAGGTTGGCAGCTCTTGGCATTGCTAACGGCATTAAACGTGATCAATTTCGTGGATCGACAGCTGATTACCAGTTTGCAAATCCCGCTTCGCGATGATCCGGTCCTGCATCTAACCATCCTTCAGAACCAATTGCTCGCGGGCTATTCCTTCTCGATTGTTTACTCAGTTGCCGGTCTTTACTTGGGGACGTTGGCAGATCGCAAGCATCGTCCTCGATTGATTGCGTTGGGGCTATTCATTTGGAGTGGAGCGACTGCGGCAAGTGGTTTGGCTCAAGACTTTTGGCAACTGGCCTTCGCTCGCATTTTTGTTGCATTCGGAGAAGCGACATTGACACCGGCAGCAGTCGCCATGCTCGCGGACGTTTTTCGACCGCGACAACGTTCGTTGGCTGCGGGACTCTATTATTTGGGGGTCCCAATCGGAGCCGGACTTTCATTGATCATCGCAAACTTACTCTGGCCGATCCCATGGATCGGGTGGCGTGGATGTTTCTTTGGACTGGGATTGATCGGTCTCGTCATGGTCGGAGTGCTGATGTTGGTTAAAGACCCGCGTCGCGGAGCGACGGACCCAGTCCCGCTTGCATCTCAGGCGAAGCAATCACACGGACGATCTTTTTGGGCTTCGCTCGTCGAGACTTGGATGGCAATTCAGGCAACTCCAGCCTTGGCTTTGACGATGATTGGCGCTGTGATCATCAATATTGGTGTGGGTGCGACTTGGCTCGATTCCTCGTGGTTGAATGCGGAGCGAGGCTTTACGAAGTCAGGTGCGCCCATCTTTTTAGGGTGCATGTTACTTATCGGAGGTTCCATGGGAAATGTACTCGGCGGCTGGCTCGGAGACTTGTTAAACAGACGCAGCAACGGCGGTCGTGTCCTGGCGATTGTCGTCGCGCAACTTGCCATAGCGCCCTTTGCGATTGTATATCGGTTTCTTCCAGGTGAATATTTATTCGGTCTCGGCGCATGCAATTGCATTGCCGCGGTTATGGTAACGATCATGTACGGTCCCGTTCTTGCGACCGTTCAGGAGTTGAGCCCAATTCAACTCCGAGCCACGACGATCGCCTTGCTTATGATCGGTCTAAATATCTTCGGCGCATCCTTAGGTTCCGTCATCGCCGCATGGCTGACCGGCTTACTGAATAGCTATACTTGGGGGATCTTGATCACCGCCCAAGCTGGCCTGCTTTCTATTCCGCTTTTTTTATTAGCCTATCGTAGGTACGAAGCCGACCTTTCCAAACTCGCCAATTTGTAGCTGGAGAAAAAAACTAATGAGAGAAGCTGTCGTCGTCGCCAGTTCCCGCACACCGCTTGCTAAATCGTTCCGTGGCTCCTTGAATATGACTCGGCCCGACGATCAAGCCGCCCATTGTATTACCGATGTACTTCGAAAAACACCACAACTCGATCCCACCGAGATTGAGGACGTGGTCATGGGTTGTGCCGATCCAAATGGCCCCCAGGGAATGAACGTAGCGCGAGTTGCTGCCATTCGAGCAGGATTACCCACGAGCGTTGCAGGCATCACGCTAAATCGCTTTTGCTCGTCCGGCCTGCAAGCGATCGCGATGGCCGCGCACGAAATCGTTCATGAAGGGGCTAACGCGTCCATCGGGGGAGGCGTCGAGAGCATCACAGCCATGGTTAGTCTGCAGATCGACCCGAAAAAATCGATTAATCCATGGGTTCTAGAGCAGAAGCCTGGCATCTACATGGTCATGGGTGATACCGCGGAAATCGTTGCCAAACGGTACAAGATCAGTCGCGAAGCACAGGACGAATATGCCTTGTCCAGCCAGCTACGAACGGCGAAATCCCAACGGGATGGCTTCTTCACCGAAGAGCTCGCTCCATTACAAGTCACACGCGCCTTGTTGGATAAGAAGACGGGTGCCGTTACGGGAAAAGAAGAATATTGGCTGGAACGCGACGAATGCAATCGTGCGGACACGACCCTCGAAGGTCTGGCAGCGCTCAAACCCTATTTCGATCCGACTAGCGGGCACGGGAGTGTGACCGCTGGGAACGCCTCGCAGATGTCCGACGGTGCTTCGGCGACCTTGCTCATGGAACGCGAACGAGCGGATGCTCTCGGCATCAAGGCCAAGGTCGCATTCCGAGGCTTTGCCGTTGCCGGTTGCGAGCCTGACGAAATGGGTATCGGCCCAATTTATGCTGTCCCCAAATTGCTCAAGCGTCATGGTCTGAAGGTGTCCGACATCGATCTATGGGAATTGAACGAAGCGTTCGCGGTACAGGTCATCTATTGCCGGGACTGGCTCGAGATTGACCCCGATAAACTGAATGTGAATGGTGGCTCGATCTCAATCGGTCATCCATTTGGTATGACTGGATCCCGCTTGGTCGGTACGCTTGCCAACGAAATGGTACGCCGCAAAAGTCGATACGGAGTCGTGTGTATGTGCATTGGCGGCGGGCAGGGTGCTGCCGGCTTGTTTGAACGCTGCGACTAAGCCAGCGACGCATGTTGGAGAAGCCGATAGAATGCTGGACAACGACCAATCGAAATCCATTCAAAAATGTTAATCGAAAAAGGGAATAGACTTGTGGGTGAACTTGTAAACTTAACTCGCGAAGGGGACATTGGCGTAATCACGGTGAACAATCCCCCGGTCAACGCCCTTAGCCCGGGTGTGCCTGAGGGCATCGAGGCAGCCCTCCAAGAGTGTTGTGCTGACCCGTCGGTCAGGGCCATCGTCTTGATCGGTGGAGGACGTACTTTTATCGCGGGGGCGGACATCAAGCAGTTTGCCAAGCTCGCTTCAGGAGCAAAGGGTATTGATGCGGGAATGCGATCGATGTTTCCGTCACTGGAGAATTGTTCCAAACCTGTCATTGCAGCCATCCATGGCACAGCTCTAGGTGGCGGACTGGAAACGGCCTTGTGTTGTCACTATCGAGTGGCCGTTGAGTCGGCTCAGGTGGGACAACCCGAAGTCAAGTTGGGACTCATTCCTGGAGCTGGCGCTACCCAGCGATTGCCGCGTCTGGCGGGATTGGTCAAGGCAGCGGAAATGTGCGGCATCGGCGATTCCATATCGGCGATCGACGCTCAGAAGGCGGGTGTTTTGGATCGAGTCATTGAAGGGGATCTGTTGGCTGGTGCGATCGCGTTTGCACACGAGGTACTAGGCCATGGAGGTTCACCGCGCAAGGCGAGCGAACTTTCCATCCCGTCTTGTGATCCGAAAGATTTGGAAATGATCCGAGCTATTGTTGCCAAACGAACTCGCGGCCTGATGGCTCCGCTGAAAGCCATTGACGCCGTGGAAGCTGCATCATTGCCCTTTGCTGAGGGTATGCAGCGAGAAGCCGATTTATTCCGAGAATGCCTGCTTTCGGATCAATCCAAGTCATTGATCCACGTGTTCTTTGCCGAACGAGCCGTCAACAAGATCCCGGGGATCGGAAAAGAAACACCGATGCTTCCAATCCGACATGCGGCGATCGTCGGTGCGGGCACGATGGGTGGTGGTATCGCGATGAACTATGCCAACGTCGGCATCCCGGTGCTACTCAAGGAAATGTCGCAAGATGCCCTCGACCGCGGCATGGCAATCATCCAAAAAAATTACGCAACGACCGTTCAAAAGGGGCGATTGACTGCGGCTCAAATGGAACAGCGATTGGGGCTTATAGTGCCAACTTTGAGCTACGACCGATTCAGCGAAGCGGACATCGTCGTTGAAGCCGTCTTCGAAGGAATGGAATTGAAGAAGCAGGTCTTTGAAGAACTAGACAAAGTCGCACGACCCGATGCAATCCTCGCATCGAATACGTCGACGCTTGACATCGACGAGATCGCCTCCGCAACCAGTCGACCTCAACAAGTCATCGGTCACCACTTCTTCAGCCCTGCGAATGTCATGCGGCTACTCGAAATCGTCCGTGGAAGAGAATCGAGTCCATCGGTCATCGCAACCTCGATGGCCTTGGCCAAGACGCTCGGCAAAGTCGGCGTACTCGTGGGCAATTGTCATGGTTTTGTTGGCAACCGAATGTTCGACCCCTATTTGCGACAAGCACAATTCTTGGTGGAGGAAGGTGCTCGTGTCGAGGAAGTTGATGCGGCCATGGTCGAGTTTGGGATGGCCCTGGGGCCTTTGGCGGTGGCCGATTTGGCAGGCCTCGATGTCGGATGGCGCATCAAGAATGGGATTCGACATCTCATTCCTAAGGATTTGCGTCAACCGCTGGTCGCGGACCAACTTTATGAGCGAGGCCGCTATGGACAAAAGACCGGAGCGGGTTGGTATCGTTATCCAGACGGGAGTCGCGCCGCGATGCCGGATCCCGAAGTGCAGCAGTTGATCCAAGAAAGTGCACGCAACGCGGGTATCGTACAACGGACCATCTCGGCCGATGAGATTGTCGAGCGTATCGTTTATGCGTTGATCAATGAGGGAGCAAAGATACTGTCGGAAGGCATCGCGTTGCGAGCGAGCGATATCGATATCATCTATATCTACGGGTATGGGTTCCCAGCCTATCGCGGTGGTCCAATGTGGTATGCGGACACGATCGGAATCAAACAAGTCTATGAACGGATCTGCGATTTTGAGCGGCAACATGGTCGAGAATGGACACCTGCTCCGCTTTTAGCAAAACTTGTAGAATCGGGAAAGAAGTTTTCTGACATCGACATGGAGAATGCATCCGCCTCATGAACGCAAAACTTGGAAGTCATGAAATACGACAACTCCCCCTGACGCATCAAGCCACCATACCGGAGGATTACTTGGATTCGATGGGGCACATGAATGTCATGTGGTATACCCATTTATTCGCGCATGCGATGGGGGGGATCTTCAAGCAGATTGGAATGGATCGCGATTACTTCGTAAACAATCAAGCGGGTTCCTTTGCTCTAAAGCAGTACGTCAATTATCTGATTGAAGTTCGATTTGGCGAACAAATTGCGATTCACACTCGGCTATTGGGACGATCCCCAAAACGAATTCATTTGATGCACTTCATGATCAAGGAAAACGACGCTTGTCTTGCCTCAACTTCGGAGGTACTGCTGACTCACATCGATATGCGAATACGTCGGAGCTCCCCTTTTTTATCAGGGGTTACTGACAAGATCGATCGATTGCTAGAAGAACATTCCGCGCTGGATTGGCCCGCACCTCTTGCCGGTCCTATCGAACTGTGACCACAGAGTTGCAAGCATCTAAGGCTCTTAAGGCGAGCGGCGGAATGAGACATACCTTTCTTCGTAGCGGAAGCCCGCAAGAATTCCTTAGTTCTGAATTCTTGCGGGCTTCCGCTACGGTAGATTCTTCTCTGCCGCTCGCCTAAGAATGAGTGCCGTGCAACATCAAACCGAATACAATTGCCGCAATTCGCGTAACAGGATTTTGCCGACGGGACTCTTAGGCAGGTCGGAACGAAACACGACGCTTGCTGGAACTTTGAATTTGTTTACAAAGCCCCCAACGTGGTTTTGGATCTCCTCCGCCGTGGCAGTTTGTCCAGGGCGCAGTACGACGACAGCGCAGACTTGTTCGCCAAAAGTTGCGTCTGGAATGCCGATCACCGCCGCTTCAGCAATAGCTGGATGCTGATAGAGGGCTTCTTCGATTTCGCGAGGCGAAATGTTCTCCCCACCTTTTATGATCAGGTCTTTGATTCGCCCGGTGATATACAAATATCCACCTGCATCGACGCGCCCCAAGTCCCCGGTATGTAGCCAACCGGCCCGCATGGCAATTGCGGTCGTTTCCGGATCCTTCCAATAGCCTTGCATGACATGAGCACCTCGCACACAGACCTCTCCCTCCTGTCCGGTTGGAACGGGTTGGTTTTCGTTGTTGAGAATGGCCAATTCCATTTCTTGAAGAGGTCTGCCAACGGATCCAACTCGGTGCGCCTCGTTTTCATGGTAACTACTGATGGCGCACGTGGCTTCAGAACAGCCGTAGCCATCGCGGATGCGACAATGAAACGTCCTTTCGAACTCCAGACGAACCTCGTCGGGCGTAGCGGCCCCGCCGGTACTAACCAACTCCAAGCTAGAACAGTCATATTGCTGGCGATCAGGGTAGTTCAACATGTACGTAAGCATCGTCGGCACCGCCGAAAACCGAGCGATCTTGAATTGCTGAATTGTTTCGAAAACTTTTTTTGTGTCCCATTGAGGAAGGATTATCGAACTGCTGCCGAAGAACGCATTCAGATTCATACCAAGCACGCCAAAGACATGGCTGAGCGGTAGAACCTGCATCGTCATTGTTCCTGGAGGCATAGCCCCAAGCTTCGTAACTGCCGCGACATTGGTGTGCAGATTCTTGTGGCTTTGCATAACCCCTTTGGGCTGACCAGTTGTCCCCGAAGTGTAAATGAGCATTGCCAGGTCATTCTCAGCGCAGTCAACCATCGACGTGAGGGGTTGGGCGGTGGCCATCAGCGGTTCAAGCGGTGTCGTGGATTCGCATTCGCAATTGCCGTGAACCATGATCGAGCGAATGCCTGAAATACTCTGTGAGGCCTCGACAATTCGGGGCGCGATGGCCGCCGATGTAATTACAACCTGAGCCCCAGAATGTTCCAGCACATAGCGAACTTCGCGGGCGATCCAATTGGGTGTGACCGGTATCATAATCGCCCCCAAACGCCAGATGGCGTGGAACGCGTCTGTCACGATCGGATCGTTCGCCAACATAACGACAACTCGGTCGCCCGGCTGAACGCCTTGGTCTCGCAGCACGGAAGCCATTTTTTCAGCGCAGATCAACCGTTGAGCATTGCTGTGCCAGCGTCCCTCGTGGAAGACGTACGGGTATTCTCCATACCGATCGATATTGTCCAGAACCAGTTGTGCAATGTTCATAAATGACTCAAACCGTCGGCGTATTGTGGCGACGCAATTCATCGTTCTCTCATGACTACGTGAGTTTACCGTCCGTTCGGTAGCAAGCAAAGTGGCAAGCCTGCTTGCGATGGGACCGACTGCTCGGTAGACTCGTTTGGAGCATAGGCAACCAGACGATCTCCGATGCATGGTTACCGTGAATCCGCCGTTAACCATTTCGCGAGGAAACTGTGAACAACTCGATTTCCTTGACTTCCAAAGTCGCTATCGTAACTGGCGGGGGGCGTGGGATCGGTCGGGCTATCGCTAAGCGCCTCGCGGAAGCAGGAGCTGACGTTGTCATCGCCAGTCGGAAACTTGAGAATCTGCAAGCAACTGCGAATGAATTGGCAGGGCTGCCCGGCAAAGTTGTTCCGATCGCCTGTCATATCGGTCGACTGGATCAATTGGAAAATCTCGTCCGAGAAACCGAGCAGCGGCTCGGAACAGTCGATATCCTTGTTAACAACGGCGCTACCAATATTGGCCAAGGTCCTTCACTCAATGTGACCGATGAAATGCTCGACAAAATGGTTGAGATCAACATCAAAGCTGCATTGCGATTGGTCCGTTTGATTGTTCCAAAAATGATCCAAGGCAATCGCGGCGGATCGATTATCAATATCAGCTCCATCGCTGGACTTCACCCACAACCTGAAGGGCTTCTTTACAGTTTCACCAAAGCAGGCTTGATCATGATGACGCGAAGCTGGGCCCGCGAGTTCGGACCGCATGGAGTCCGGGTCAACGCGATTGCACCCGGGCTCATCAAAACTGACTTTAGCGAAGTCCTGTGGAAGGATGAAAAATATCAGAAGGCTATTCAAACGACACAGCCGATCCGGCGTATTGGTCAGCCCGATGATATCAGTTACGCAGCCCTGTATCTCGCGTCCGATGAAGCATCCTTTGTCACTGGACAAGTGATGGTGATCGATGGCGGAGCGACTGCATAGCCCGTAGTGCCTTGCCCGTAGGACTGGCTGCTAGGCTAGGCTAGTGCTTTGTCCAGATTAGATTATGGGGTGAGCCGCAGGCGCTAGCCGCGTTTTTAATCGCAAATCATCGTATCGCAGCTAGCGCTTGCGGCTCAAGACAACCCCAATTATTAATCTGGACGACGCACTAGTGC
>JBEBHM010001089.1:0-2306 GCA_040080875.1 Pirellula sp. | reverse complement strand
ACGCATGCTTGGCCCATTTGGGGATCCGGAGCTTGAGCGAATACACGCTGGTCGGCGCCTGCGTGAATCGCATGTGAACGCGACCGTTGGCTGGGTACTCCGTTTCCTGAACGAGTTCGATCGGATCGCCGTTTTCATCCTTGGTTTGCACGCGGTTCGAACCATAGAGATGAACCCACAATTCGTTCTTGGATTTCCCGTACGCATAAATCTGCGATTGGGCAATCGTCCGTAAGATATTGGGTGGGCAACAGTAACAGCTAATGAATGGTTTTCTTTCACGCGACCATCGAAGCTCGGTGGGCATTTTGTCCAATTGCCGTAGGGTATTGGTATAAAAATAGCTAGATCCGTCCATGCTCACCGTCGCCAACAGACCGTTGTACATAGCCAATTCCAGGACATCGCCATACTTGGCATCACCGGTGATCTCCAACATTCGCCAATTCCAAAGGATGTTTCCGATGGTTGCACAAGATTCGTTGTGGGCCGTACTATTTGGAAGTTGATACGGGCGCCCGTATGCTTGGTGTGTTTTGGTAATCGACTTTTGCGAGGACGAACCATCTGGGGAGGCACCGTCAAACAGCGATCCGCATGCCCCGGTCACGTAAAGCTTGGATCGGTTGACGTCATCCCAAATGGTCTTCAAGGTATCGAGCAGCGCTTGGTCTCCGGTTTCAGACACCAAATCAGCTACTCCGGCGTACAAGTAGTTTGCGCGTACAGCGTGGCCAACGGCTTCTTTCTGCTTCTGAAAAGGTATTCGATCTTGATTGTCGTCCGAGCCATCGACCACTTGGTCTCGCTTCTCGATGAGTTCTTTCGCAAGTCGAATGTATCGAGGCTCGCCAACGTATCGTCCTAGATCAATCAAGCCCATGTAATGCGCTGGGCATATGGCGCTTCGACCTAAGGGCGAATCGGGACCGTGAAACGTCCGATCCAAAAAGTCGGCAGCCAACACAGCGATATTCAGCAAGCTTTTTTTGCCGGTCGCTCGGGAATGAACAACTCCTGCCGACATCAAATGACCGAAATTGTAGAGCTCAAATTGAAGCGGTTCTGAAAATGGAACTGCCGATTCGTCCCCATGCCTTCGGCGAATCTGGACCGGCGTATGAATGTAGCCATCGTCGCGTTGGGCCTTGGCGATGGCCGCGATCGATTGATCTAAACGGTTCAGCAACGTTGGTTCTTTATTGAAAGCGTAGACGCTCGACGCAGCTTCGATCCACTTGTAGAAGTCGCCGTCATTCCAAGCCGGTCCACGATGTTTGCCCTCGCGTTCTCCGGACGCAACGAGAAAATTGGTTAGGAACTGGCTTTTTACATCGTCGACCATGATTTGCCACATCTGCGGCACCGATGCGAGTTCGACGACTTTTTGTCTCTCAGCCCAAAAACCAGCCGTCCATTGCGATTCACCAAGCTCCAGCGGTTGGAATACGGCATGGCTTCGAGTCTGAGATTGGGCAACGGATTCGGATGGCAACGCAAAGAGCAACGCGGCAATCACAAAACAAGCTATGCAACCGAAGCGAAATGGTTTCATTCGAACAATGATCGTTGGAAGCAACGTTAGGATCCCATCAAAGAACGCTCGCATGTTCGACGATTCTCTTTGTGTTAATTGTGAACTTGATTTTGAGTGAATCGTCATCGCGCTTCAAGCCAGAGCAAATGATTTCCTGACCCCAGAGGCGGCTCGTCAAGATCACGGCCTTTTTCGACCCGAAAATTGCGAATCACCGCACCGTTGGTTGTATCGAGCCATTGTCCTGAATACTCCTTGTCGAAGGGGGCAAGCGGCAACTGGAATCGAGCGGCACTTGATCCGTCTTCATCGATGCGATAGATCAAGTATTGTTTTCCTGCGTTGGCTAGGCCGAATTGATTGGCTCCCATCGATTTCATCGGGGCCAACTGCGAAATAGCTGCAGCAACACTCTCTGGCATTTTAGGAATGCGTGTCGGTATCGATCCACCGGACGCAATGGTTGCCCAACTATTCTGAGTAGGAGTTTGCGAAACGATGACTTTTTCGGGATAGCGTTCTCTAAGCTCATGGATCTGTCTCGCTGTCTGCGAATCCGAACGGCTCTTTTTGCCTTTCCATTCACGGAGCTGCTGACGAGGAGCAAGGTTTGAACCGCCAGGAGGCGCATAAAGCGCACCATCCGCAAAGTACCACCAATATTTCAATTCGATTACTTGAACCAGAGGGTTTAATCGTGGGTCGGCGAGGATCTCATCTTGCACGTCTTTGGTGCAACTGAGACAAATCATTGGTGATGCATTTGGGT
>JBEBHM010000345.1:0-8812 GCA_040080875.1 Pirellula sp. | reverse complement strand
CGAAACAGCGAACGCCGTACCACCCTTATATTCGAAAGAATCGTCATTCAACATCCCAGATGGATATACTGTTGCACCCGGCGAGAGGGCCCGCAAAATCCTGCCGATGTCCGCGTGGTGCGAGACTTGAATGGCATCGCCACACTTCGAACTCTTCAACCCTGCAAACCAATATGTTTTTTCCCATTAGCGACGATGACAAAGAAGTCACTTCACCCGCATTCGTAACGTATGGATTGCTCGCGGCAAACGTCGTTTTGTTCTTGATTCAAATGTCGAACCCGGCGTTTACCTACGGCTGGAGCGTGATTCCTCGCGAAATTACCACAGGGGTGGATCTTGTTGAACCACAACTGATCGACGTCGCCGGACAAGGTCAAGCCGAAGTGCCACAGGCTCCAGGTCCACCCATTATTTGGATCACACTGCTCACCTCCATGTTTATGCATGGTGGCTTTGGGCACATTGCTGGCAACATGCTGTATCTCTGGATTTTTGGCAACAACGTTGAAAATCGCTTTGGGCACGGCTGGTTTTTGATTTTTTATTTGACTGCCGGTTTGATGGGCAGCTTATCGCAAATTGCAATTGCGCCCTCAAGCGTCATTCCAAATTTAGGTGCGTCCGGGGCGATCGCGGGTGTCATGGGTGCTTACCTCGTGCTCTTCCCGCACAATCGAATCAACGCCGTCTTTTTGTACCATGTGATAACAGTCCCAGCGATCGTCGTTTTGGGTATGTGGATCGCCATGCAATTTGTCAGCGGCTTCGGGTCTATTGCCTCGATGACTGGCTCGACGGGTGGAGTCGCCTATCTCGCGCATATCGGCGGATTCGTCGCGGGCGTCGCAGCCGCAGTTGCCTGTCGAATGCAATTGCAAAAAGAACCCGATTCCGTTCTTTATCGGCAATATGAGCGAGATCCAAGAGCGCGTCGCTTGTGGTAAAATGCGAATTCACGCGAACCATTGATTTCTGATGTATCCCTCCGATGATTGGCATTTTTGAAATGTTTTACCGAGCACACTTGCTGACTTGTTTTCGATACTCCGTAGTGCCCATGTTGATTGCTACAGCGACCGTTGCATTTGCGGACGACTACCAGGAAAAACCCGGTAACGAAGGAAACGGTAACATGGTGATTGGACCGGAATACGCGATCCATCCAGACCTCACCGACAAGGGCAATCCCAAAGGAAAGAGCTTCGAATTTTCGATGCGACTTGCTGAAAGCAAAATTTTTCCTGGTACCGACACGACTTTGGATGCGAGGAAAAAAGTAAACCAGGAACGCAAAATTTATGTCTATGTCCCGGCTGCTTATCGCGAAGGGACCAAAGCGCCGATCTTAGTGGTCCATGACGGTCCTGGTCAGCTTAAACTGATCCGCAATGCTCTCGATAATTTGACCATTTCCACCGATCCGAATCGCAAGCTACCGGCGTTCATTGTGATCGCAGTGCAAAATGGTGGGAACGATGGCAAGGGGAGCCAACGGGGGCTCGAATATGACACCATGTCCGATCGCTTAGCTCGCTTCATCAACGAGGAAGTGCTCGTCGCCGTTCTGCAAAATTCAGACATCCGCGCGTCGTTTCCAAAAATAGCGTTCACGGACAATCCATGGGGGCGTGCCGCCATGGGATGCAGCTCGGGAGGAGCAGCGGCGTTGTCGATGGGCTGGTTTCGTCCCGATTTGTTTCGACGCCTTATCACCTACTCCGGCACATTCGTGGATCAACAAGACGATGACGCCCCCGAGGAAGAGAAATATCCGTTGGGGGCATGGGAATACCATTCCAGCATGAAGCTCATTGAATCCAGCGAAAAGAAGCCGCTTCGCATATTCACGCACGTAGCCGAGAACGACAATCGAGCCAAAGACCCCGAGGAGACTTATCACAACTGGGTCATGGCCAACGAACGAACCGCTGCGGCCCTCAAAGCCAAAGGCTACGACTATCGCTATGTCTTCAGCTTGGCGACCAAGCACTGCGATGGCAAAGTGTTTGAGCAAACGCTAGCCGACACTTTGGTTTGGATGTGGCGAGGCTATCACGACTAACGCGCCCTCAACACTAAATACTGGGGCTGGGAGTAGTGGATCTTGACAAAGATCCCGATGCTGCAGGATCTTTAACAAGATCCACTACCCAAAAATGTGTGATCACGCACTAGCCGAGTCGCAACAGGTCATCGGAGACCGGCAATTGCCAACCTTTTCGGTACTCGCAACGAATCAAAGAATCCGCCTCCGGCGCATTGGGGCATTTGAGGTTTTTTGAGTCCCATTCGAGTTTCTTTTTTAATCGTAACGCGACCGTTCCAAGAACTACGGCTTCGGTAAATGGGCCTGCATAGTCGAAGCTCGATAGGGCCTTGGGACCACCCTTACACGACTCGATCCATTCGATATCTTCGTTGGCAACTCGAGGCAATGACTTGGGTACCGATTCAAATTGCGCAACCCTTGATTGGTCCGAGATGATCCAGTCGGTGGAACCGCGATTAAAGAGCATCATCCCCTTGTCTCCAACCATGATCAGATCCCAACGCGTGGGAGAATCGATGGGTGCCGGTTGACGGCGATTTCGATTATTGCCCTCCGCTTCCGCGTTTTGTTTCTGCGGTCGTTTCATAGCGTCTGCGGTGGCCAATGCCAGCAGTTCGTAGGGTGCGTTTTGTCGGTCCCCAATTTTGCCGTCGTACCAGACGAATTTGACGGCCGGTTGTTCGACGGCTGCAACGGGTCCAACCGATGCGCCGCGTGAGCCACCGCCCACTTCTTTGCGAGCTGCATACCGATACGTGATCTTCGACCAATCGGGAGCTGTCTCGCGAGTGAGACCACCGGACTCAGCCTCGACATCGATCGGAGCACCTAGGTCGAGTGCCCAATAAGGCATGTCCATGATATGACAAGCCATATCGCCGAGCGCTCCCGTTCCAAAATCCCACCAACCTCGCCATTTGAATGGAACATAGCAAGCGTTGTAGTCTCGCATCTTGGCAGGCCCTAACCACAAATCCCAGTCCAAACCTTTTGGCTTGGGCTGGGATGCCATGTCCTCGCGCGCTTGATGAGCCTGTCCTCCTTGTGGCCATGTAGGTCGGTTGGTCCAAGCATGTACCTCGCGCACGGGACCGATGATGCCTGCTCGGATCAGTTCGACCGCTCGCCGAATGGGCTCGCTCGCGTGAGCTTGGTTTCCCATCTGAGTCTTGACCTTGAAGTGTTCAGCGGCACGAGCCATCAAGCGAGCTTCATGTATCGTGTAGGTGAGTGGTTTTTGGCAATAGACGTGCTTGCCTTGGGCCATCGCGGTAAGCGATGCGATGGCATGCGTATGATCCGGTGTGCTGACGGTGACCGCATCGATCCCCTTTTCTTTGTCGAGCATGACGCGAAAATCTGTATACATCTTTGCGCCCGGCGCTGTCTGAAGTGTTTTTGCAGCACGCTCGGGGTCGACATCGCAGAGCGCAACAAAGGTCCCGCCCGCAGCAGTAACGTCTTTCACCTCGCCCGCCCCCTTGCCTCCGACTCCTATGCCCGCAACATAGAATCGATCATTGGCTCCCCATACTCGCCTTGGAAGATAGGTAAAAGCGAAAGCGCTAGAAGCCGCGATTTGGAAGGTGCGACGCGAAATTTTCTTGGAAGACGCCATGATAAAATGAAATGCCTTTCGAATTCGAGGTTAGGATCGTTGACGAAAATCGCTTGAATGGGTCGGTTGATTCGGAAGGTGATGGAGAAACGACAGGATGTCAAAAGTCAAGCAATAGTATAACGCATTTTACCAGTCCATCGCACGGCATCGCCCTGTACTTTGCATGGCACTGCACACATGGCGCTGCAGCACCCTTTACCGGAACAACTTCGCCCCGTTCTTTCGCACAGGTAAAACCAGGTTACGCTTCACGTAAAAGCGGATGCAGAACATCGGCCGGAACGCGTTAGCGTCGGTTTTCATGGTCAAAAATCGCTCTGGTAAGGCACAGCGGCTGATCCAAAAAATGATCTGAGACCAAGCGTTGGTGGGTTCGGGATCATAGGATTTAGCTATACTTTAGCGATGAAAACAAACTACCTACCCAAATCGCTAACGGTTCTTTTTTTCTCGGTCATTACCGTTGGAGGGCATTGCCAGCTTTCCTTTGGGCTGGAGGTGGATTTCGCTCATGAAATCGCGCCCCTTATTAAGAAGCATTGTATTGCTTGCCACTCAAGCGAAGTAAAGAAGGGAGGTCTTTCGATCAATACGCGCGCGGATTTGCTGCAAGGTGGAGAAAGCGGGACTGCCATAGAACTTGGCAAAAGCGCCAAGAGTCCATTGATTGAACGCGTTGAATCGATCGAGACCGATTTTAAAATGCCTCCTGAGGGTGCCGCACTCACCAAAGAGCAGATCGCGTTATTGAAAAAGTGGATCGATGCTGGAGCAGCATGGGACCAAGGATTTGCGTTCAAGATGTCGAGCTACGAGCCACCCCTCAAACCGCGCCGTCCCGAGTTGCCGCCAGCCAAGCAGCATCGAGAAAACCCCATTGACAGGATTCTAGATGCCTACTTGGATAAACACAGTCTTCCAACGCCTAAATCCGTGAGCGACGAAGTATTCGTTCGACGTGTTTATCTGGATCTGGTTGGCCTGTTGCCGGAACCTGAGCGACTCGCACAATTCCTGGTGGATACGAGACCCAACAAACGCCAGTTGTTGATTCAAGAACTGTTGAATAGTGAGGTCGCCTACGCCGAACATTGGTTGAATTTCTGGAATGATCTCTTGCGAAACGACTATGGTGGAACGGGATTCATTACCAATGGGCGTACCCAGATAAGCCGCTGGCTATACACCGCATTGATTCAAAACAAACCCTACGATCTTTTTGTCCGCGAACTAATTGCCCCAACACCGGAGTCGGCAGGCTTCAGCAATGGCATACGCTGGCGTGGAACCGTCAGCGCTGGGCAGACCGTTGAGATTCAATTTGCCCAATCCGTCGGTCAGTCTTTTCTTGGTATCAATTTGAAATGTGCATCTTGCCACGATAGTTTTGTCGACCGCTGGAAACTTGACGATGCCTATGGGTTGGCCGCAATCTATTCCACCACACCCCTCGAAGTTCATCGTTGTGACAAGCCGATCGGCCAGCAGGCATCTCCTCGCTGGCTCTTTCCAGAACTCGGACAAGTTGATGCCAAAGCGACACAACCTGAACGGCTCAAGCAACTCGCGGCACTCATGACTCATCCTGAAAATGGCCGATTCTCTCGTGCCATTGTCAACCGGCTGTGGCATCGCTTGATGGGATACGGCATCGTGCACCCGGTCGATGCGATGCAAAGTCAGCCTTGGAGCGAAGATTTGCTCGACTATCTTGCCGTCGACTTGGTCGATCATGCCTATGATCTCAAACAAGTCTTGGCGTCGATCTGCAACTCGGCTGCCTATCAATCGGCTACGCAAGTGATTGAACCCAATGCAGCCGACGGTCCCTTTGTATATCAGGGACCTCGCTCTCGGCGATTGACTGCCGAGCAGTTCGTGGATTCGGTTTGGCAATTGACAGGTACCGCGCCAATGCGTTTCGACGCTCCCGTTTTTCGCGGTAAGCCGTCTCTCGAATCGGGCAACCCAACGCCTCTCGGCGGCAAATGGATTTGGTCGTACGCGGACGCATCGAGCAACGTACCCAAGGCGAATGAAACAATTTCCTTGCGCACAAGCATCACGCTTGAGAACATCCCACTGCGCGCGGGAGTTGCGGTCACGTGCGACAACTCTTTTACGTTGTACGTCAATGGGGCGTCGGTTCAGTCTTCGGACAACTGGGAGAACGTTGTCGGCATGAATGTTGAAGGGCGGCTCAAGAAGGGCAAAAACGAAATTCTCATCGTAGCGAAGAATGCTGGCGATGCACCGAACCCTGCAGGCTGCTATTTTGAATGTCGACTTGTCTACGAAGATGGTCGTGTCGAAACCATCGCTTCCAATGACCATTGGGAATGGACTTCCGATGTCCCGAATAAGAACGGAAAATTCAAGAAGGAACCAGACGACTGGAAACCGGCTGCAATTCTAGGGAATCAATCCATATGGGGCCGGGTTTCCGGCCAGATCCAAGGCGTCCTCGCTCTGGCTAGCTCCAAGGACCAGCCAATGGTCCGGTCGTCGCTTCTTAAGAGCGACTTGCTTCAACGCACCCTTGGCAGACCCAATCGTGATCAAATCGTGTCGATGCGGCCTAACGATTTGAGCACGCTGGAAGCGATCGATCTCAATAACTCCAAAACGCTCTTCGATTTGCTGGACCAGGGAGCCCAGAGAACAATTCAACGGGTTGGGAATTCTCGAGACAAAGTGGTTCGCCAAATCATGCTTCATGCACTATCCAGGGAACCGACTCCGACCGAATTGAGTATCTCCAAAGAAATGCTGAACGAAACGCTTTCGCCTAGCGAAATCCAAGATTACCTTTGGGCTGTGCTGATGATGCCTGAATTCCAATTGGTGCGATGAGCGGCGAGTCGGCTCGCGCCATATGCTTCCAGCATGTGTTTCGTAAGTCTTCGCGGGCTGGAAGCCCTTTGCCACAATGCTATTTTTCGTTGCTTGCTGCCCCCTCAGCTCCAAAATACAATCTACGTCCATGCGTTCCGTTGGTGAACGCTTTTATTTCCATCGTTTGCTTCAGAATATCGCAACCATGCTAAATCAATCTTCTCGCCGCCAATTCTTGTCCGCAACTTCGGCGGCGGCCACCGCACTGGCGCTTCCGCATGCAGCCACGCTTGCGAACCAAGAATCGAAATCGAAACCATTCAAAATATCGCTCGCACAATGGTCGCTGAACAAACCTTTGTTCAAAAAGGATTTGGACAACCTGGACTTTGCCAAAGTCGCCAAAGAAAAATATGGCATTGATGCCGTCGAATACGTCAATCAGTTCTTTAAGGACAAGGCGGAAGACCAAGCCTATTTGACGGAAATGAAGAAGAGGACTAGCGATCTTGGAGTGACCAACGTCTTGATCATGATCGACGGCGAGGGGGCACTTGGACATAGTGACGAAACCAAACGTCTTCAAGCGGTCAAGAACCACCACAAATGGGTTCATGCTGCCAAGTTTCTAGGTTGCCATTCCATTCGCGTTAATGCCGAAACGCAAAAGGATGGTGATCCTGAAGAATGCAAGAAGTTAGCAGCAGATGGTCTGGGGCGGTTGTCCGCGTACGCCAAACCCTTAGATATCAATGTCATCGTCGAAAATCACGGCGGACTCAGTTCTAATGGCAAATGGCTCGCCGAAACCATCCGACTGACCGGGGCGACCAACTGCGGAACCCTGCCAGACTTTGGGAATTTTTACGAATATGATCGCTACTTGGGTGTGACCGATCTTATGCCGCTCGCAAAAGCAGTCAGCGCCAAAAGCTACGACTTTGACGAGCAAGGGAACGAAACCAAGATAGATTTTCCTCGAATGATGAAGATCGTCTTGGATGCAGGGTATCATAGCTGGGTTGGAATTGAATACGAAGGAAGTCGGATGAGCCCAGACGATGGGATCATGGCAACCAAAAAGCTGCTCGAGAAGTGCATGGGATAATCGATTGTCGAACTCACAAGAACTTGGCTTTCGAAGTATCTTGCTCGTGGATGATAGTTTCGTCCTGCGCGACCGGTTGGCCGAAGCTTTCCAAGAGCGTGGGTTTCGCGTGGCCGTCGCAGGCAACTGCGATGAAGCGGTCGAGGTCTTTCGAAACGATCCGACCGAATTGGCCGTCGTCGACCTTCGGATGCCAGGCCGCACGGGGCTAACGGTCATTTCAGATCTTAAAGCGATCCGCGAGGACGTCCAAATTCTTATCTTGTCCGGGTTTGGTAGTATTGCGACTGCCATCGATGCAGTTCGACTGGGCGCAGTGAATTTCCTACCTAAGCCGGCAGATGCGGACGATATCCTCAGCGCCTTCAAACGGGGTGGTACCGAAGTCCAGATGGCTACGACCGACGAAGAGATTCCCGTTCCAACGTTGGCTCAAGCCGAATGGGAACACATCCATCGGGTCCTCGCGGATTGCAGCAACAACATTTCCGAGGCCGCCCGGAGACTAGGGATCCATCGGCGATCACTTCAGCGCAAACTGCGCAAACGAGCTCCATAAGTTCGCAACCTCGCAGGGTTCATTTCCAAAACCGCGGCACACCCCACATCGCCAGTGCCTGGCACCTATCTTGCCGTCGGAGTTGGGCGTCACGTCCCTGAGTCCTCGGGTGGGCGTGGGGACGTATTAGATGTACCACGCCCCGAGCGCCCAACGTTTGCCTGGCTGGCTGAATCCATCCCCACGGCTCATCGTAGTTGAGTGCATCATCAAGCAAAACTGCTTTGCGCAATTCCTCAAATGCTTGTTTGTAACTCTTGTTAAAGATCTCGATGCTCCCCTATTTTTTTACAAAAAATCGTCGGAAATCCACTTGCGTAGGGGTGCTAAAGGCTGTTCAATCAAATTGCGGTGATTAGCGTCGATTGACCCAACCCGACGAGTGAAGATGTAGTTATGTCTCAGCCTCAACTGCTCAACTGCTCAACTGCTCAACTGCTCAACTGCTCAACTGCTCAACTGCTCAACGAAGTTGCGGAAATAGTTCCGAAAGGTTTACGGCTACTGGACTGGCGACTGAGTACCGAAAACAACTTGGTTGCGTTTACAGTCAACTTGCCTTGGGTGCCCCGGACAGAGTGAGTCTGATTGACTTCGCAGTTTTCGCCACCGAAGCATTCCACAGTAAATTCCGTT
>JBEBHM010001088.1:0-2310 GCA_040080875.1 Pirellula sp. | reverse complement strand
CTATAAACACCTCGAACTGCGAATTCAAAATTTGCAAGCAATTTTCAGATGAATGGTTCGTGAGGCTCGTTCCGTCGCCATGCTAGGGAGATTTGCGGTGGCAAACGAAAAAATTCGACTTGGTGCTCGCCAGGGCCCGCGCACAAGGATCGAGCTATTCCTCAGCAAATTGACTCCCCACGCACGAGAAGTGGTTCGCGAGGAAACGGAGAATCCCGATCAAGTTATCACGAAAGCTCAACTTGAGCTAAAATACCAAGTGTACGTTGCTTTCTTTGAAATCGATCATGATTGCTGAATTCACGTATTGCTTGGTTGGTAAGAAAAACACTCCTAACCAAACAGCTTGCGAATAGTCCGTTCATGTCTTTGGAAAATCGAGTCAACCGTTTGTCTGACGCAAATCCTGACTACTTGAGCTTCGTTTGTCCGCAATGCAGTAAAAAACTGCGGGCACCGACTGCGCTCGCAGGCCAAAAGCTGTCTTGCCCAAAGTGTTCTGCCTCCATTCGCGTCCCCGGAATAACAAACATCGTGAACGATGATGACGATTGGTTGAAGCTCGATCCGGTTCCGGTTCCCAGACTACCCACGTCCGAATCGACTCCGACCAGTGACAGTTCCGAACTAGACGCCGTGAACACCACGAATTCCTCGAGCGCTAAACAGGCCACAAAACCGACGACAAATGCGCCGACCACTTCGTCTGCCACACCCTCTAGTACACCTTCTAGTACACCTTCTAGTACACCCTCTAGTACACCCTCTGTTGCACCGTCTGGCACAGCACGACGTAGCGTATTCGACGATGACTTACCGGATTTGATGCCCCTTGATCTATCGGAACCAAATTTAAATACTCCGGCGCCCGCTCCAACGGCACCGATCAACCCAAGGCAAAAAGGGGCCCCAGCCAACACGCCCTCGGCTGCAAAGCCTAAGTCATCGTCCAAACCAGCCAGCGTCGAACCGTTGGATCCTTTTCTATCGGACGTGCAACTCGAAGCCATGGGAGTTCCGTCGAAGCCAGAGGCCAAGGCCAAGAAATCTTCAAAATCTTTGGTTGACGATGTTCAATTGACCAGCCCAGCCCTCGGGGATGATTTCGCTATCCCCGAAGATGACGAGTTTCGATTTACTTGCCGAGTCTGTGGCACGTTGCTCTACGCAAACCTGTCACGCATTGGAACAAGCACTCGTTGTCCAGATTGTTATTCTGAATTCATCGTGCCAAAACCTGCCGCCAAACAAAAGGTGGCAGATGTCAAATTAGATGAAACAGTCCAGGTCAAATTGGCACCCGTTGATGCAAAGAACTCGCGGGAGTCCTATAGTCCCAACGGCGACACTAAAGAAATCCTGGAGAAAGCGACTGTAGAAGCCAACCGAGAACGCGCCGAAATCGAAGAAGTCAACTATGCGTTCGATACTCATCGATGGATCGGTTTGATCTTTGGATTTCTGAGAGACCCCATGGTTGTCACAGCTGCAATCGTGCTCGGGTTGATTACGAGCGCGTGGTTATTTTCCATTGAAGCGATGGGTACGTTGATCAAAGTAGCACCCGCGTTGGCGTTGGTCGCTCGCGTTGTGATCTTCTGCGTTTTGTTTATTCCTATCAGCGGTTCGATCTGCTTGTGTGGCATTGCTGTTTTAACCATGGCTGCTAATCGATCACCCAAAGTCACGGATTGGCCCTTCGGAAAAATTTCGGAATCGATCGGCGACTGCATGATGGTCCTGACCTCGATCTTGATCGCCAGTATCCCTGGCGTAGTGCTAGGCGGCATGGTGACTGCGCTGGGTGCCAATCCTGTAATCGCCATTGGGTTTACCTTGGCAAGTATCTGGGGTTTCGCCCCCATTCTATTGCTGAGCATGATCAACAACAGTTCTCTCTTTGAACCCTATTCCAAGTCCGTTGTAACGTCGATTCAGGAATTCGGAGATGCATGGGGAGCAATGTACATCCAGTCGGGTTTGGCGTACGGAGTGCTGTTTGCCTTTACCGCCGTCGCGTCGATGCGAGGCGTGGGAGGAGAAATTGCACTCGGGTTGGTGCTGCCGATTATTACATTTTTTATCTTCAATCAGTTTGGGGTGCTCGCCGGCCGTATCAGTCGAGCAACTCAACTTGGGTTCGATGGAGATTTCTCCGACGATTGATTCATTGGTGTTCGCCGCCACCGTTTCAGTATCAAAAAGCACTCGATTCATTGAACCACTTTCGTCTCAAATCAATCGATGGCTTTGTGATGAGCCTGAGGCGATAGCCCTCATCACTACCCACAAGTCCAGTTGCCTTTTGCA
>JBEBHM010001087.1:0-2311 GCA_040080875.1 Pirellula sp. | reverse complement strand
CATTTGTTCCAAGCTTGGATTTGGTCATCACACGGCAAACAGGATTAAGCGGCCAGTGGGAATACGAAGAATACATTCGCCGTGCATGCGAGATCGTTATCAAATAACACCGTCGCTCGACTCTCCGAGTCGAAATATCACGAGAATCATTTTTACCAGGGATAAATCATGTCAGATGGAGTAAAGCCTCGATGGTTCCGGTTGATCCTGTTGTCCTTGATTGCGTTGTCGCACAGAATTGAATCGTTAGAGGCAGGTGGACGGATACCGACCACGCTTCATCCACAATCGTACTATTCCGAATCCAGGGAATACTCCGTAACCGTGGATCCCAGCAATCGTGAAGGGGCAGGTAAATCGAAATGTACATTAACAAAATATAGCCCCCCCATTCCCTTATCCGATGTGGCGCAAGCCCCGGTTTGGACCAGTGATTTTCCATTCACGCTCTATCATGCATGCGTTACGAACAATGGATGTGTGGTGGGATATGCATACACTCATGGACTCGAAGGGTTTGGCCCCGCGAGATCCAGCGGGTATGGGGAACTTCTGGTTGTCGTTATTGACCTGCAAGGCAATGCCACGGTCATGGATCGAATCGCACGGCGTTCGGGAGTTTTGCATGAAGATCCGAACCCCACGGCCGAGCAAGTGCTGGTGCTCGAAAAACGGCAGATGTTTATTGTGCGCATTCAAGGCCTAACCGACAACAACGACATGAACACATCAACGAGCGAGCGATGGAGGGTCTATTCTTATCGCGACAAGAACCCGATTGACGAAATCGAACCAGAAGTAGGGAAAGGCATCATTCACAATTGTCAGAATGTACTAGATACCGACTTAGTCCTCTGCCAGTTGTTGACGTACGGAAAAAATCAAGGGGCCATATACCACTTAGTCGATCTCGACGGCCATTCGCATTGGTCATTGAATCGTTCTGGGGATTTTCATCATGACGAGGAATCGGTGGAGCGCCAGATCGACGCGGTGATTCGACGTGACAAGACGATTCACTCGGTAAGTCCCAAGCAGTTTGATATCGGATTTGTCTCGGAATCACAACGAGTGACGTTTGGCGTAGAAACCAACTCATTTGACGAAATGACAGTGCGAGAATTAACTCGTCGGCCGTGGCAATGGAATCAGCAGAAACCGGAACAAACCTCCATAACCAACTCGCTCAATCATGTGGCTAAGATCGAACTCCAATCTCCTGGCAACGAGCACAAGCATCCGGTTCGAGACATCGACGGATTCGATTTCGATCTGGCGGAGAATATTGGCTTTGTTCGTCGAGAAACAGCGAGGCCTGATACGTTTGTGTTGACCTCACAAAAGGGAAATATACTCGCAGAAATACCACTGGATGTAGAAACTATCGATGATTTGAAATCATGGAGTTCTGTCGTTGGCCTTGGCGTGAATCGTTTTCTCGTAACGCAATCCGAACCGGAAGACGGCGCGAAGTCGAAAGCATGGATCGTCGACGCACGAACTAAGACCATCGAGCCACTCGGCAAATTCGCCTGTCCAAATGTGAAATGCGGGGCCGCGTTTTCCGATGGTAGTTTTGCCATCTTGGCAACGGAAACATCTGAATTCACGATGACAGACTCCATCATTTGCTTTTCGCAGCTCGGTGAAAAGCACTGGACGATTGATCAGTCTTACGAACGGTTTCCGCAGAGACTGTTCAGCCCGGAGTCCATCGCCGTTTCGACGGACGATGAGTTGCTCGTGCTCGACAACATTAACCACACAGTGCAGGTTTTTGATCGCGCCGGCAAGTATCGAAAGGTTCATTCACTTTCCGCCCTCTGGGGACGAGAGCCAAACTACCCGACTGAAATTGCAAGTATGCCGGATGGTGGGTTCGTTGTGTACGATTTTCGAGGCAATCCTGCGTTAACGGCGATGAATGAATTTGGAAACGTGGTCAAATCGCTCTCCTGTCGCAAGGATCTGCAACTGTCGGATGTCCACCCCTCGTCAAGCATTCGTACGACCAAGGACGGTTCCATCTGGATGACGAATCGATCGACGATCATGCGAGTTTCCAACAATGGTAAGTTCGATGTTGAACTGGGAAACACAAACCCAAATCAACTCGGCGCAATTGCTTCGGTGACAGTGGATCGTAACGGGAAATTTTACGCAATTTCAGGAGATACCGGGACCATCCATGCATTTCAACCAGATGGTCGATTCGATCGAATTTACGATCATGGCAAACTTAGAAACGTGCGTTACGTATCCAATCCGATTCAGGTCTTGTTGGACGGTAGAATTCTCGTCAACGTTGAGG
>JBEBHM010000344.1:0-8832 GCA_040080875.1 Pirellula sp. | reverse complement strand
AGATGCGGAATATCGAAGTAGACGTCCAAACGGTCCATCGATGGATGCGGCAAGGGCATGACGACCAGGGACAATCGGTCGCACTGGTCGATTGCCGCGAACAGAATGAATACGATACTGCCAAGATTGACGACTCGATTCTGATGCCGATGCGCTCATGGCCTCCTAGTCCCGAAGCATTGGCAGCGCTCCAAGACAAGTCGGTGGTGGTGCATTGCCATCACGGCGGCAGATCTCTGCGAGTTGCCAACTGGTTTCGGCAAAATGGCTTCCCGGACGCGACTAGTATGGCTGGTGGAATCGACGAGTGGAGCCGTGCAATCGACAACTCCATACCCACTTATTGAGACTTGATGATGCAACTATTCCATTTCCCAGAACGCAATCCTTGGCGTGGTCGAGTTGTTTGGCAACTTGCTATTGCATTCGCTTGGTTGCTCGGACCGGGCTTCGCATTTTCCTTTCAAAGCAATGTGCCTGACGGCACGAATACAACGAACCGGAGTGAAACGTTGGTCCAATCCAAACCGAATCCAAACTGGTCGATTGCAATCCATGGTGGCGCCGGCGGGGACTTGGATCGATGGTCTGAGACACAAAGGAAAATGAGAATCGATGGGCTCAAGGCGGCCCTTCGCAAAGGCAAAGAATTGCTCGAGAATTCGATGCCTGCGATCGATGTGGTTCAAGCTGTCGTCCAAGTGCTCGAAGATGATCCGAATTTTAATGCGGGGCGCGGAGCCGTACTCAATAACGTCGGAGGTGTTTCGTTGGACGCAAGCATCATGGACGGTGCGGACTTGAGTTGTGGTGCGGTGGCCAACGTGTCGACCGTTCGAAATCCAATTCAATTAGCGCGAGCCGTTCGGGACAAAACTCCGCACGTATTCCTATGCGGTGAGGCGGCAGACGTCTTTGCTAAAGAACTTGGCTTGCCGCTGGAGGCGCAAGAATACTTCAAGACTGAAGAACAAATCGAGAGCTGGAAGCAATGGAAAGCAAAACAGGCGGCCAAAGGGGCGGCAACGTCAAAACGCGATCATGACCTTGGTGAAGATCGTTTGTTTTATCTCGGGACGGTGGGCTGCGTCGTCCGGGACCAAACGGGAAACCTTGCTGCAGCAACCAGCACAGGCGGACTGTTGGGCAAGCGCTACGGCCGAGTTGGAGACTCGCCAATCATCGGGGCTGGTACCTATGCGAAAAACAATACATGTGCAATCAGTTGCACCGGAGTTGGAGAGCTGTACATTCGGAATCACATCGCATCGGCAGTCTCCGCTCGCATGGAATACTTGCGAGAGTCGCTAGAGGCTGCATCAAAATTCGCCATCCATACCACTCTGCCTGAGGACTCGGGAGGATTGATCGCTGTCGACAAGGATGGAAACATCGAATTGCAATTCAATACCCCGATCATGGCACGCGGACAAGCCAAGAGCGATGGGACATTCCGCGTCGGACTCAAGGACTGGGTGGAATAGCATGCTGAGAATGGCACGCAATCATTATGCGTTTTTAGCGAGCATTGCGATCTTGGCGTTGGTATCCAATTCCAACGCGATACAGGGGCGGGTGGGCGCCGCTACTTTGCCACCCAATTTGCCACCCAATCAGATCGCCCCCAATCACATTGATAGTGCAGGTGCGGTTCAAGGCGCCAAGCTGATTGCCAATCAAGTGTCGGCCCAGGAGTGGCTGGGGCCCCTTTCGGCGATTGCGCTCTCTCCGTTTTTTGGATTGGCTTGTCTGTCGGGAGCGGCCACGTACGGTCCCGATTGGTTGCAGAGTCGCAGTGTGTTGCTTGGCCCCTCTAGCCCATTGAATAGTCCGTTGTTGTTTTGGTGTATGCTGGGTTTGACCATTGCAACCAGTTTGCCTCGCTTTACGAAGGTGAGTAAACCGCTTGCAATGGCGGCGGAAAAACTCGAGGCCTATTCTGCCGTTATCATCCTGCTTGCCATGAAATTTTTGTACAGCCCTGCCGAGTTAGGTCAACCAGGGATCGCGGACGCGTCTCAAATGGTGATGGTCGCCGGAATCGCTTCGGTGCCGATGGATGTCCTGTTGAGCATATGCGCCGCCATCAACATTGTTGTCGTCAATACCATCAAGCTAGCGATCGAGTTATTGGTGTGGTTGATACCAATACCCACCGTAGATGCGTTTCTCGAAGTTGCCAACAAATCGATTTGTGCAGGCTTGATGGCGATCTATGCGTATAGTCCTATGTTGGCAACTCTCTTGAACTTGATCATTTTCGGCTGTTGTTGTTTGGTGTTCTTCAAAGTCAAGCGTCACATGGTGTATGTGATGGAATTGTATTTGATGCCTGTGGTTGAGCGCATCTTTTCCATGCAGAGGCGATCGGACCAGTTCCTTGGATTCTTGGCGGACAGTTGGAATGGTTTTCCCAAAAAAACGATGCTTCGCGTTTCCGCAACCAACGCCTCCGATTCTGCTTGCGAACTGGAATCTCTTGGGTGGATGAAGCGACAGAAATTTTCAGGAGATTGGATGCAATCAGAGAACGTTTCAGGACTATTGAACGATCAGATCCGCGTTCGAATCGGTTCGGCAATCGTTGTTTTGGACGTGCGAAAAGGAGTTCCGGGATCGCTGGGATCGCTTGCCGTGAATGCATCGCCACTGACCTAGCATGGCGTGCTCTCCAATTTGCCGCACGTGCTAGCGGAAGGGCGCGAGTCCTCCGGTTTTGCGGCGTTGTTCCGGCAACTGACCGGACGGCTTAATCCGTACCGTTACAACAGTGAGTGCCGTAACGCTACAAAAGTGACTGCCTCAGGCGTTTGCCGCGATTTCGGCCATCGATTCTGATACGATGAGTGACCCGCGTTCTCTCGATTTTCCGGGCGAACGTTCATTTCACTGTTGGATGCACTCCAAATGGCTATGTCCGAACGTCCGTTGCCGATTGGCGGCGTGATTCATACGTATCAAAAGTACAATCCGATCGAGTTTCCGAACCCGTCGGCCGAACCTCCCGACTTGGTTTCAACTGCGTTTGAACATGCGCTTGCGTATGGTCATTACCGCGAGCTAACCGAGGAGGAGCTTGCTCGCGCCATCCATCTTGATCCTAGCCAGATCGCTGGGTTTGGCCCCAGCATCGACATGTTGCGTGCCATGCTCGAAGAACGCAAGCGCAAGATTCTCGAAACCTATCAAGTGGATGGTCTCGAGAAAAAGGCCAACGACCGATTCGAGAAAATATCTAAAAAGGCCAATCCGCCAGCGCGGCTCAAGGCAGATTTTCATCGAGCTGTCCAATCCAAACAAATCTACCTGCTCGAACAGCTGTGGTACCGATCCGATCGCGAATCCCCGGACTTCGGGTCGCAAGTGCTGCGAGTCATGGAAACGCTTGGGGACAAGTACAACATCGATGAAATGGTTAGCAAGTACTCGTTCACTGGCCATCAGAAGTTGGAAATTCCTCAGGCGCTGGAAATCAAAAAGGAACTCGAGAAGATCGATGAACTGCTAGAGCAGCTTAAGGAGGCTGCCAAGACCGCTCAAATCGGGTTGATCGACATGGAAGCATTGGCCGAGTTTGCCCCTCCTGCCGACCTTAATCAACTCGAAGAGCTACGCCAGCAGATCAACAATATGGTTCGGGAAATGGCCGAACGTCAGGGGCTTGATCGCAATGAACGGGGCGCGTTTCGCTTGACTCCTAAGGCACATAAGACGTTTCAAGGTCGATTGCTTGCAAGGATTTTTTCCCAGTTGCAGTCCGCCCGCACGGGGCGTCACAGCGGGCGCATTGTTGGGGATGGGAGTGTTGAATTGCCATCCACAAAGCAATACGAGTTCGGCGATTCGATCGCCAATATGGATTCAACGCAATCGGTTATCAACGCCATGCTCAAACGGCCGCATGAGTCTCCCGTGAGACTGCGAGGCGACGATCTCGAGATTCATAAGACCCGCAATAGTCCCAAATGCGCCACCGTGGTCGCCATGGACATGAGTGGTTCCATGCGTTACGACGGTCAATACATCAACGTCAAACGCATGGGATTAGCCCTTCAAGGCCTCATCACTTCGGAATTCCCAGGTGATTTTCTTCGGTTCATCGAAATGTTTACTTTCGCCAAATTCGTCAGCCCAGGGGAAATCGTAGACATCATGCCCAAGCCAGTTACGATCCATAATCCCGTCGTACGACTTAAGGTCGACATGAGCGATCCGGAGGTAAGCCAACACGATGTGCCGCCTCACTTCACCAACATCCAACATGCCCTTCGGCTCGCGAGACAGAATCTCGCGATGGCGGATACACCCAACAAACAAATCGTACTGATCACGGATGGGCTTCCGACAGCTCATTTCGAAGCCGAGACGCTCTATCTGCTGTATCCACCCGATCCGCGAACGGAAAAGGAGACGATGCGCGAGGCCATGCGGTGCGCCGCCGAAGGAATCGTCATCAATTTATTTTTGGTTCCGAGTTGGTCTCAATCCGAAGAAGACATTCGCTTCGCGTATCGCATGGCGGAGCAAACCAAAGGACGTGTATTCTTTACTGCGGGAAAAGATCTCGATCGTTTCGTTCTTTGGGATTACATGGAGCGAAAACGGGAAATCTTGGGTTAAGGCGAGCGGCAGAGAAGAAACTAACGTAGCGGAAGCCCGCAAGAATTCGGAACTCATGGAATTCTTGCGGGCGTCCGCTACGAAGAAAGGTATGTTTCATTCCTCTGCTTGCCTAAGTACTAATTACTTCGATCTAAGTCCCGCTGCAGACTCTCGTAAGAAACATTGATACGTGTCTTTAATCCCTTGGGTCAATTCCACCATCGGTTTCCACCCCAACGATCTCAACAAGGAGGTATCGGTTAACTTTCTTGGTGTCCCGTCTGGACGACTGGGGTCGGTCAATATCTTGCCTTGAAACCCAATGGCGTCAGCAACCATATTGGCAAGCTCGAAGATACTGTGGTCGATGCTTGTCCCGACGTTCACCCAGTCCGGTGGGTTGTCCAACATGCACAAGTGGACGATTGCATCGGCCAAGTCATCGACGTGCAAAAATTCACGGCGAGGAGTGCCTGTTCCCCAAATCGTGACGCTGGAATCGCCACGCGTGTGAGCTTCATGGATGCGGCGAATCAGCCCAGGCAAAACGTGGCTGTGTTCGGGATGGTAGTTGTCGCCGGGGCCGTATAGATTGGTGGGCATTGCAGAATGGTAAAGCACTCCGTATTGCTGCCGGAAGTATTGGCATAGCTTCAAGCCAGCGATTTTTGCAAGCGCATAGGCTTCGTTGGTGACTTCCAACGGGCTGGCCAACAGTTCGTCTTCTTTGATGGGTTGTTTCGCCAGCCGCGGGTAAATGCACGTGCTGCCCAAGAACAAGAATCGTTTCACACCATTGCGATAACTTGCATGGATCGTGGCCAATTCCTGCCTCAAGTTGTCCGTAAGGAACTCGACAGGAAAAGTCTTGTTAGCGTGAATACCGCCGACTTTGGCTGACGCAAAGATCACCGTTGCGGGGCGTTCTTTTTCGAAAAACGAGTTAACTTTGGATTCGTCGCAAAGATCCAATTCAGATCGCGATTTGGTGAGCAGACGCACCCCCGACTCGCGTTGCAACCGCCGGCAAACAGAGGATCCGACCATTCCCGCATGGCCTGCAACAAAGACGGGTGATTCAATCATGAAGTGAGCAAAAAAAGGAGTGTTGACAGGCCTGCGAGATCATGCAGCTGTCTAATCATAGCTGCTAATTTTTGAAAAGAACCCCAAAATCGTTAGATGGGCTCGAGTTGGCAATCGTCCAGTGCTACGCTCGCTCCACGTCCCATATACCGAACCGAAATGAGTAGCCGAATTTCGTTTTCCCGTCGAATCACCGTTCCTTCAAATCCCTTAAAGACCCCCGACTTGACCCTTACTCGCTGACCTGGTTCTAGCCGCAATTCCGGTGCAAGCGGTGCGTCTGTCAAAATTAGATTTCTAATTTGCCGTAGATCGTCCACCAATTGAGCTGCATCGACTACCGGCATCCAACGGCTAACGCTTCCGGTTTTGATAGCATTGTAGCGTGCCATCTCGTCTCCCTTGATGAAGACGTAATTCGGGAAGAGAGGTTCGACGGAGGTTCGGATGCGGCCTTGAGGCGAGCGATAACGTCGGGAAATCGTCGGTCCAAAAAAAGGAATCCCGATCTCATGCAATTGCCGCATGAGTTTTTTCTCGAAGCGTGCGAGGGTATAGAGAGCCCACCACGGAGTTGTTTCGGTCTCGTGCTCGTCGCCAACTGGGTCGAGAAGATTCAGTGGCCAAATGTCCTGTTCGGGCTTTAGAAGGGGCATTTTTAGTTGGTTAAGTCCAAAACATTTCGACAACTCGCACTACGCTTTGTCATTCTTCGATTGGAATGCAGTCAAATCTAGTCTTTTTTCAATTGATTTTTGTGGCAAAATCGAGTCCAAACTCCAATTGCCTTGCCAATCCTCATTTGCGGTGTAAACCGACCGCGCAACAAATACACTTTCTCGTTCAATTGACGCATTACAAGGGAATCTATACCCTCCCCGGAGACCAAATTCAGAAAATGCGTAGAATACACGGATTAATCGGCTCGAGCTCCGCAGCTTGCCGTCGGAGTCGTGTTTGCGGTTGCATGATAGTGCCACGTTAGCGGCTCTTTTCGATGATCGACGCTTAGTCAATTTGCCTAGTCTTTTTGCCAATTCCACTTGAAAAGCAACGAAAAATGGACCTGCTGGAAAAAATTTGGGAAGGAACAACCAATACCGTCAATGGCGTTCTTAGCGGCATAGATAGGGGTCTAACGACGTTCTTTGGCTCTGCAAATTCCCGCCAGATCAAACGGTATACCGAATGGACCAAGCGAGCTGGAGAGCTTGAGCCTGGGATGATGTCTCTCTCAGACGGCGAATTGCGAGAACAGACGTATAAATTTCGAAAGCGACTCAACGACGGCGCGGAGCTCGATGACATTTTGATCGAGGCCTTTGCGACGGTTCGGGAAGCTGGTCGACGATTTATGAAAATGAGGCACTACGACGTGCAGCTCATCGGCGGCATGGTTTTGCACGGTGGAAACATTGCTGAAATGATCACTGGCGAAGGCAAAACGCTGGTGGCCACGTTGCCCGCCTATCTGAATTCGCTCGAAGGAAAAGGGGTGCATGTCGTCACGGTCAACGATTATTTGGCGCGTCGCGACATGGAGTGGATGGCTCCGCTGTATCTGTCATTGGGACTGACTGTCGGAAACATCCAAAGTGGAATGGAAAACGATGAACGACAACGAGCGTACGCTTGCGATATTACCTACGCGACCAACAATGAGTTGGGCTTCGACTACCTTCGCGACAACATGCGAATGGCGGCTCGAGGCGACGATCGCTTCGCAAAACACTTGCAACAAGTGCAAGGGCCATTGCACTTTGCAGTGATCGACGAAGTGGACAATATCCTCATCGATGAAGCACGAACACCACTCATCATCTCAGGCCCCGCATCGCGCGATATGGGCAAATACGCTGAGGCTGATCGTGTCGCCAAGGCGCTCAAGCGGGACGATCACTTCGTCGTCAACGAAAAGGACCACACGGTCAACTTGACCGACGCAGGCATACGTGATGCCGAAAAGCTTGCCGGAGTGGAGAGCTTTTACACCGTCGGAAATATGGAATGGCCTCACTTGTTGGACAATGCGCTCAAGGCGCACCATTTGTACAAACGCGATGTTAATTATGTCGTCAAAGAAGGTGAAATCATCATCGTCGATGAGTTCACGGGACGCCTGATGGAAGGTCGGCAGTGGAGCGATGGGCTGCATCAATCGGTCGAAGCCAAAGAAGGCGTTCGTATCAAAGAAGAGACACAAACCCTCGCAACGATCACTCTGCAGAATTTTTTCAAACTGTACAAAAAAGTTTCGGGGATGACCGGAACCGCCATGACCGAAGCGACTGAGTTCAACAAGATTTATCGACTCGGTGTTACGGCAATTCCTCCCAACCGTGGTCTTAAGCGAATCGAATTCGCCGATTCCATCTACCTCTCAGAAAAAGAAAAATACTCGGCTGTGGCCGATGAAATCGAACGTGTTCACAAATTCGACACGCTCTTTTTCAAAGATCACAAAAAGGGCTTTCTGATCGGGACGATTCAAGGACAAGACGAGAAATCCGTCAAACTTAAGAAATCCGATTCGAAAGAAGTCGAAGAGTTCATGATGGCCGACATCGAATCCATCGAACGCGCAGGGCGGCCTATTCTGGTTGGCACCGTCTCCATCGAAAAGAGCGAACGCCTTTCCAAGCTGTTGGATATGCGGGGGGTCAAGCACGAAGTTCTCAACGCCAAACAGCACAAACGTGAAGCGGAGATCATTGCCCAAGCAGGTCGTAGCGGTGCCGTCACCATCGCCACCAACATGGCTGGTCGAGGAACTGACATCATTCTGGGCGGCAACCCAGAAACCATGGCCTGGGCTCAATTGCAAGATAAATATCCGACGCGATTAGAAGTTCCAAAAGATGAATGGGATGGGCTCGTACACGAGATCGATCAGAAGGAAAAGATGAAGGAAGAGGGGGAGCGAGTGCGGAACCTGGGTGGCCTGTACGTCATCGCTACCGAACGGCACGAGTCGCGAAGAATCGATTTGCAGTTACGCGGCAGATGCGGACGCCAAGGCGATCCGGGTTCAAGCCGTTTTTATCTGTCCCTCGAAGATGACCTGATGCGATTCGTCGCTGGCGATTGGGTTCGAGATTGGATGAAACGCAAGGGGATGGGGGAGGGGGACGCGATCGAAAGCCC
>JBEBHM010001086.1:0-2317 GCA_040080875.1 Pirellula sp. | reverse complement strand
TGGTCGGATCGTCCGAATTCGATCAACTGGGCAATCGCTGGATGCTTTACGATCGACAACAAACGGGCTTCGCGCTCAAATCGTCGTGTGGACCGTTCATCGCCAGCCCACTGCTGCGCAAGCAGTTTGATGGCGACACGTTGCGAGTTCGATTGATCGCGTCCCAGTAAGACGGTCCCCATTCCGCCTTCGCCAATTTGCCGTTCGATCACAAATCGACCTAGTTGGACAGGCGTTTTCGAAGACTGAGCACGGACCGACATGGACTCCATAGCGTCTGCATCCAATTCCATCGTCGCGTCCGTTGCATTCGATGGATCCTCGCCTGCCATCGTTGGCGAATTTTTTTGCAGCAGAATAATTCTGCCACGCACTTCCGACATGCTTGGACGATTTGCCCAGTCCAGTTGTGTCATGTCGTGGACAAGATCGAACAGTTGCTTGTTAGTAGTAGTATCCCTACTCTCCGGTTTGAAGATCTCGAGAATCAGATTTCCGAGTTGCAAGACATCTTCGGCAAACCATTGCGATTCATCCTGCATGGTCGCGTTGAATTGTTTCGAGACCAACAGATCGAGAAGGTCGATGACAACGTCGTCCGATTCACTGCCGGTACGATAGATGACGGATCGCGAGAGGCACCCGTGCCAAACTCCTTTGTCGTGGGCCGAACGCAGACCATCAGCAAGTCTCTCTATGATGGATAAAGCGTGTTGGTCACCGACCTGTGCTTTGTTGAATAGTGAGCCATCATGAACGAAGCGAGTTGCAACAACCAGTTCATCGTTCGACTCGGACGCGACCGAAATTGGTAAGATGAAATCATTCTTTACGAGGCCTGCGCGCTTTAGACGCTCAAGCGATGGAGCGAGCGATTTGTTGTGTGAGTCGAAGCATCGAATGAGCCTGACCAACTCGCCTTGCTCGTTCTTTGCGAGAAAGGCTTGGCTTTGGACGGAGTTTGTTAGAGGTCGTTGAAGCGTGTAGCCCTGAATTTCCACGATGTATCATTCTTGCGAACTGCGCGCTAGTTCCAACGCTACACACGATCTAGTAACGTGCAACTGCAGGAACTGTTTGCAACCAACCTGCCTGTCTCGTCGACGATGTTGCATTGTACATACCCAATCCGCAGTCCGCGTTGAACCATGGTCCCGGTTGCTGTAAGTAACTGACCTCGAACGGGTCTCATGAAATGAATGTGCAAGTCGATCGTCGAAAAATCTTGGTTTTCATTGAGGGTCCGACCGAACGCGATTCCCATCGCAGTATCGGCTAGAACCGACAGCACGCCACCGTGAACACGCCCCATCGGGTTGTTCAGACGTTCATCGATTTTCAATTCGACAACCGCCCGCCCTACTTGCTTGTCCACGGGCGATTCTGGATGAACGTAGAGCCCTAAGAGTTTGGAAATAGGAGCAGAATCGAATCTATCGGACATTCTTGCGAATCGTGCTTGGGGTAGGTTCGCTCAGATTGAATTCCTCGAGCGCAAAATCAGCGTCAATCCTGCGAACACTTTTCAGTTGAATGTCGCCGGATGTTGGGTCAATATGATAGACCGCAATCGTGGACTTGGCGTGGTCCATAACAGCTAGTTGCTGAAATCCATTTGCCAAAATGACGCTGGCCATCATGGCTGTGCCTACCGACGCGACCTGGGCAGGAGCTATCGCGCGGTTTGCGGCCATAAATTGCTGTTGGCTCAATTGGTTAGTCGCGTTCCCGTCGCTTTGGCTCCAACTTGGGGTTATCTGCATGGAGAGGATCCCAAGGAATCCCAGACTGCAAGTGATCGCCGTAGCTCGCTTCCAAAGGCTTGTTTTCATGATCCTGACCAAATTTGTTTGAAGAATAACGGGTTTGGGTGCATGCTTTGCTCCAACTTAGGAATTCCCGAGATTAGTTTTCCCAAGCAACGGATGCTAGATCACCTTTCCGTTGCATTTTGCTGACTTTTCGCAATGCCGAGAGTGTTTCGCATGGTGTGGTAGGTGTTCGAGCCTACGCGATCGCATATGATGAGCGCCTTGTTACCGAACGGAAAGAACGACTCTTTCCCAAGATGACCACTTCTAGATACGACAATCGGTGCATGCGACGCGTTGAAGAATTATTGTCAGGCCGCTCCAATTCGCTTAGCTCGATACTAATGCGGGCAGGCTTGTGGTGTCTAAGTCAACCCTACACCGCGGTAATCTGGGCCAGGAATGCAGCTTACGATAGGCATTGGAAGGGGGTCGGCAAAGCCACGGTGCCCGTGATTTCGATTGGCAACTTAACGGCGGGTGGAACCGGGAAGACCCCGGCTGTG
>JBEBHM010000343.1:0-8850 GCA_040080875.1 Pirellula sp. | reverse complement strand
CGATGCAACCTCCATGGTTGGCTGAGCAATGTTTTGGCTAGCGAAAACCTTCCGCCTTACCTGCCCTTTTGACGATTTGTAAACTAAACTGATCATCGTTCTTTCCTTTTCAGAGGATTGGACCACGGTCCCGGATGCTCGTAACATCGCGGGGCCACTTTTCAAAAAATTACTCTTGTTGCTCAATTTCAACCAGAACTAAGCCGAGTACTTTGCAGACCTTGTCGGCGTTCTCCAAGGAAATTGACCGCTCTCCGCTTACAAATCGGCTCAAAACGCTGGTACCTACTCCAGATTCTTTTGCGAGTCGATATTGCGATAGCTTACTGTCCACAATTGACTGCCGAATCTTCTCGGACAATGTGGGATCAATCCTTTTCGATGAACGCTTGGCCATACAATTATTCTAGCAAAAACTTAACTGACTATTGGCAACTATAGGATTGTATCGACTATCTGACTATTGGCAACTACTCGATTTGGACATTCTTGAAAGAATTTGCGACTGCTATATCCAAAGCGAAGAGAGTTGATGGAATTGTCTGGTTTGGCTAAATCGATGAACTGATTCGATTCGCTTTGCGGTCATCGGATGAGTCGCGAACGGGCTATCGATTCCATGGGCCCCTCGAATCGAGCCTTGGACAAAGCTGTGGATTGCCTCTTGGTTCGTCGCCAAGGATGACAACTCGACTTTTGCCAGCGCAGTCATTGCTGCCATTGGATCCTTGCAAGCCACTAAACCACCACGATCACACGTGAATTCAGCCTTGCGACTCCAGAGCATAAATAGCAAGTGGAAGAACAATGCAAATAACCTATTGAACGACGAACCAACGATCGAATTGGTAAGAAGCAAGTATTTGCAGTGCCCGCATTTAATATGAGTCAGCTCATGACCAATGACGAATTGAAGCTCTTCGGCAGTCATTAACCGAACCAGCCCCAAGTTCAAGACCACAACATTTCGTCCATTCGCATGAAATGCAAAAGCACCGATCGACATGTCGTTTGTAACGAAAAGTAGTGGCGTTGGAATGGTCAGTCTCTTTGCCGAAACTTCCAACAGGTCTTTCAACCACTTATCTGCTTGTTCATTGGACTTGATTGCGTTCCGTTGAACGGCATCAAAATGGCCAATTTGAAGGAAGTAAAACACAAGCAACAGAATTGCGAATACTAGCAGCGTCGCAAAGGTCACCATCGAACCAACTAGGATGGCGACTGCGAGCGTTCCAAAGAGAACTAATGATTCCCCGTCAACTTGCAATTGAGACGGGTGAATGAACGGAAGTCGACTATTCCTTGACTGCGATTGTGATGGTTGTTGGATTGGAGGAGGAACAACATTCAGTTCTGGTTTTGGTCTAGGCGGGTCAATTGACGAAGCTTGCCTCGGTGGAGCAGTTACCTTGCTTTCTTTCGAAGGCTTGCTTGAAAGGTCGAACTCAAATTTACATTTCGCGCATCGAAGCCGTTTGCCAATGTGCGATCGATTTGCATTCAATTTCGCGTTGCATGCCGGGCATTGAAGTTCCATCGACTGCAATTGATTTGACATCGCGAACCTCACAAATCTCAGAAAGAAACCAAGCCGAAGTTTCCATAATCATTGTAATCACTTGCAGCCCCTTGGGACGCTGCGGTATGCTGATCCTAGTTACTCCGCGCGGGATCGAATGTTACCCAGCAGGATCTTGGGTGCGAGTAATTGAGGGGCTTGCCTGCCTCCCGGTTCAATGACACTTCGGTGGCCACCGGGTATTTGGGGCAAGCCCTTTTTCGTTGAATGTTCTACGTCTGAAGCGCTGAACCAGCCCATTCGTGAACTGCCAGGGTGGAAAGGGAATTCTCGTTTGCTCAATCGATTTATCGCAGTGTGTCGAAGCTGCTCATGTCGCTCAGGCCTGCGACGCTCGAGCGATCGTCACGGTACCGGGAATAGTGGCGATGAAGTTCTTGGGGATGAAGAAGGTTGACCGTACTTACCCAAATTGGTAGTAATCAGTTCCAGACTTGATTTTCTCTCAGGCTTGGTCGATATTGAAAGTTAAGGGCTCACCTACCGATGAAGCAAGACGTTCGACGTCTGTCATCATCTTTTGGGGTGAGCCCTTCTTTCGTTGATGGAAGCAAAAAAGTGTTGCTGCAACGAATGAATCAGCTACTATCGTGTGAACCTCTCGTTGGCTAGCTGCGTTCAAAAACGATGAGGGAGAATCGATCGGTCTAACGTCGGAAGCGATGCACGCTATCAATGCCGGTTTTTGGGACCTGTTGAATCGCTGGGCTCACCTACAAAGTTGCAACAAAGGATTGCGACAGCGATTCAGCAATTTTCAGGCAAACTTCCCTTCTTCAACATCGTCATTGAAATCGAAGTAAATTTGAATAGGGGGAACGTCTTGCCGATTCTTGTTGTAGTATTCGGCGTCTCGATTTAGTTGCCGACATTCACCGACAATTTGCTCTCGACGCTGATGAAAGGCTATTTCCATGTGTCTACGCGGAGCGGTGCGAATATCTGCCCAGAAAGTCGTTTGGGTGTCGCCCTCACTTACCCTTGCAGCATGTTTTGCACGTACAGGCTTTCCGTCTGGTCCTGTGATGTATTCTTCACGCATTGCTCGAGCAATGTCGTCTCGACAACATTGGATGATCAAGTCGCTCGGAGGTTCCCACCGATTGTTCTGCAGTGCCCAAGTAGCAATCTCGCGAGTAGTTGCCTTCGCATTTCCCGTGATTTCAAAATACTCCTTAGTCATTTTCTGGATAGATTCGACATAGGAACTTGCGGGCCGCTTTTTTCTCTTCGGTTTAATTGTCATTTTTTCCCTTTTCCAAGTTAACGTAGTCCCCCCAGCCATCAGTCAAAGTTGTTCCGACTAAATGCTCACGAACACTGACAAGAAGTTTTCGGAGTTGACTCCAATCAAGTTCGTCTCTCCATTGGAGCTGCCCGACCACGATTCCAGGGTGAACACCTCTTGTCTTTGCAAACTGAATAACCTTCGCTCGATAATAAAGTGGCTTATGCCTAGCGATAAACGACTGCATTTTTTCTATCGGAACAAGCAGTTGTCTTGCCTCTTCATTTGCTCGCTTTTCGCATTCCGTCAAGTTTTCGTCATTGCAGTTCGAAAGCAAATCGTCATCGAAAATTGCTCCGTCTCGGTATTTGATGTGAATCAATTCATGAATCAACACATGCCAAAAATTGTCGATGCGATCCAATCTCAATGTGAGGACAACAACAGGGGAATCATCATCGAGCCAAAACGCTGCCCCATCGAGCTTCGACTTAAGAAGATGTTCGACAAATAAAATTCTGATCCCATATTGAGCAAGTAAGGGAGGGATTCGGCGTAGATCGGCGGTATCGCCAGCCAATTTCAAAAGATCGTCCATTAGCTGTGGGAACTTCGATTCATCATATCGAACTGAAGTTAAACAGGATGCCAGTTTAAATGCACGTCTGTACCATGCGACATGGGAAGGCGAGTTCGTGCCATAGTCCGTTGATTTTTTTGCCGCCATTTGAATGACAGGCTCATCGTCAATATTCGAAATATCTAAAAACCTACAAACGGACGCCTCAAGCAAATCCAATGAGACGTCCTTTGGAATCCAACCGCGTTTTTGCAATTCACGAATCGGAACTTTCGAATAAATCTTTGCTTTGCGGGAAATTTCCCTGTTCTTTTTCGAAACAACAGCCAGCTCAAAAGCGGTTTGAAGGTTCATCCAAAGTTGTGGACTTGTGCCAAATGCATCCGCTAGCTCGTTTGCTGTGCTCGAGTTTATCGCTGTCTTGCCTGCTATGAGTCGATTGATATGCGTTCGCGATCTGCCGACAACCTCGGCCAAGTCATCTTGCGTCCACCCTTTTGCATCCAAGTAGTCCAAAATGTACTCGCCCGGCGGGAATGCTTCTGCGGACGAAAACGTTCGATTTTCCATAACTCCAACCATTCGCTCAGTGGTAGTCAACGATTTCTACTATATGAACCGTGTTTTTCGGTTCCCCTTTTCGCAATTCGACAATAAGTCTCCATTGCTGATTAAGTCGCAACGAGTGCTGATGGGAGCGATCACCCTTTAGGGACTCGAATCGCCCACCAGGCCACGTATACAGATCTCGTTCATCTGCCGCACTTCTAATAAAATTCATGGTCTTCCGAAAACTTCGCACGATAACCGAATCGAACCTGGACTTGGCGTCCGGATTCGATTCCAGGTCTACAAGCGATTGATCACCGAATGTCACGTTCACCAAAATCTCCTTGAAGCGGCCGAAGTGACATTCTAGCTGAATTCGGCAAAGTGTCAACCTGAATGTAGCATAGTACGCTACACTGCTTCATCGGATTGGGCGGCGTCAAAGGATTCGATTATTTGCAGGAATTTCGAAGAAACACAGGAAAGACGTCCCGTTCCATATCCCTCAATCCAGCCCCGCCAAAAAAACTATGATCCGCGGCCGCTGTCGCATAAATCAAGGGCGCGTCCTCGACGGAGACCTTAGTTGACCAGCCATGCAAAGGACTGCCGGGGGTCGAGGAGAAAGGAAAACTGTCACGCTGAAGCATGTGCATACGATTGCGATCGCTTCCTACTCTTCTTCCTTTTTTCACTCTCTCCCACGTCAACGGATTCGACCCAATTCAGCGTTGAGTCACTAAGAGCGACTCCCGCATAGTCAAGTCGATCCGCTGGATGCCAAAGAGGTAATCCCATCGCAAGTCGGCGCTTCAGCACTTCGATTTTCTCCAGGCTGCCAGGCGGTGCATCAGTTGACGGATATTCAGCATCTTCATTTGGCTCGAACTTGCATTCAACGCCGTTGACCTGTTCAGAAAATATCGATCGAATCATCTTGGAAACTCATGGAGAAAGCCGACTTGCCTTGGCTGAGGAGTCGGAGATACTGGTCACATGAGTTCGCGGGTTCGAGCGAATTGTGCTTGGCGAAAGGGAGGCTTAGCTGACTTGGTTAAGCCTTCCTTTTTTCTGTTTTGAATCAATCATCGATTCGCTCTTCGTCATCATCTGGATCGATCGACGTGTCGCTATCTCGAATCAAGCGCAAGAGCGATTCCCGGTCGACCAAGATCGACACATTTCTACTGCCTTTTGGGTTGATCGCAAATCCAATTTCAGCAGCCGCGGCGACTAAAGCACCAAATGGAATGAATCCGGGCAAGCGATGCTCGAGAATTTGCATGAGGTACCTTCCGCCAACTTCTTTGTCGCCGGGGGAAAGTCCTCGCAACATCGAGTGTGCGGTCTGAATGTCGGAATCCATCAGAATCCCGTTCGGCTTTCGATCGTCCAGGGAAAAGAGTCCGATGGAATCAATGAGCCACTCTCTCCCGTCCACAGTTGCTACCTGCGGAATTTCCAAAAAATTGTCGCATGGTGTAAGATTGTTTCGCGATTTGCCAGCCTCATTCGACAGCTCAACTGACTTCTCGATTTTGTCCAACATCAAAATTCCTCCATTCAAAAGTTTTTCGAAAACTGATTTCAAAAGTTTTGGGTTCAAAAATTTTGTGGTTGGGAATCAGAACAGTCCATAGTCGACTGGGAAAAACGGACATGGATCCCGCTCCTCAAATTGCGAATACTGATCCGATTCCGTCTCGACATTAGGGGCCGACGTCCTATCCCGCGCCAAACGATGATTTTGGTACCGCCCTAGCGTCCGATCCTTCTCCCGCTGCTCTCGGACCCAACTAGGCATGATCGCAACGCATACGCCATTTCTCGCATCGATTCTCATCTCGATTCCCAAGCGATGACATGCGACTATCACAGCTCCAACGTTGGAAATGCTTGATCGATTGAGAAACGCACGCCGAATGCTGGTAGCATCTGCCAGGGGGTAAGTCGATCTTGGGGCAGTCCTCAGAACTCGCATCGCTGCGGAAATCTCGCCATCGCTCGGAGCTCGAACCCCGGGAGTCCATCGATTCAGAATCAGTCCATTCGATGAAACGAAAAACTTTTGATGATTCAGAAACACGATTGGAAAGTTTTGCATTGTGTCTACCTCAGTTTCCCGCTGTCACGCGATGGTGTCACGCGATTGTCACGCGCATTTTTGGCTGTTTCATCAATGAATTCACAATCTGTCACGCATGTCACGCGCATTTGCAAGGTTGTCAACCTAGCTCTTATGTCACTCATCCTCTATATCCTCTCTCTTCTCTCTCTCTCTTGCAAAGCAGAACGTGTAAGTATGTAAATTCGCGTGACATCGCGTGACAGCAGCAAAAACACTGGTAATACGCATGGTTGTTGCGTGACACCATCGCGTGACAGTCGCGTGACATTGAGCTGCTATCGCGTGACAGACTCATTCTGAATCAGGCTTCCATTTTGCGCGGCTTCCATTTTGCGCCGCGAATTTCGCGAATACGATCGTCACCAATACGACGCTGTTCAGTTTCAAGATTTGGATTGATTGCTTTCACCATTCGAAATAAAGACTGGACGGTGCCCGGCGAGTCTAGCTGTTCCTCCTCAGACCATCTGCTCCATTGATCAAAAAATTCAGATGTCTCAATTGTCTCTTCGGCGTCCTGGGTGAATTCGACCCGTTCCTCTATGAATCGTAGTACCGGAGATTTCAGCGTGTTGGATAAAGTCAGGCCTTTTGGTGGTTGCTTCAATCGAGGAAACTCGTTCAGCAGATGTCGACCGATGATTGCCCAATTTAATATGCCTGACAACTCTCGCCTCAATCGATTCTGTAATTCAAAATCCTCGCGACCAAGATAGGAATTCGGCGTCAGAAGGAAAATGCATCGAGATACAAACGCTTCAGAAAAATCCCTCAGATTTGGAACTTCATTCGAAAAAACAGTAAAGCGAACTTTGATGGCATGTGCTGTCAATGCGTCTTTGTGTTTTCGATTGACATCTTGCGGATCGCCTCCTGAAATCGAAAGTAGGCATTCCATCACGGCTGTTTCGTCCGTGCGTCGTGATAGTCTCGCGTCGGTAATGATACCTACCGATTTGTCCACCAATGTCTGCAAACCAAAGTCCATGGCTAGGTGCGAGAGCTTCGGCGTCGCGATGTTCGATTCGCCGAATAGGTCTTTCATGATTTGGACGATTGTTCCCTTTCCTGAACGTCTTTGCCCGATAATAAACAGGATCTTTTGCAGGCTGTTGTCGGGCGTCAAGAGATAGCCGAACCATTTTTGGAGCAAGTCGATCGATTCGGTATCATCATTAAATATGTCGCGCAAGAACTTGATCCAATTTGGACATTGAGCGTTTGGATCAAATGGAAAGTTCAGCTTGGTTGTCGAGAACCAATCTGGAGAGTGCGGCAACAGTATTTCGCTTTCGGGCGGAGGTGGCTCAGCGATGGCTTTGGAAATGTTCAGGATTCCATTTGCTAGCGATATACAATGTCCTTCGTCGTGGCCATCAGTCCAAGCATGCATCTTCTGACTGTTGCGCAGGGCGCAAATGCTTTTGGTGGCTGCCAGTGTGTTGTGTGTAATTTGGCCTGTAACTTTTCGTTCCTTTGGACAGCCTCGATCGAGTTCCTTCTGGTAGTCGGGTGAATGGGTCCAATTGATGTATGCGGCGGCTTCATCGCGCCAAGCTCGATGGAACTCCTTTTCGATCGCGGTACCTAATCCGTGTGTGAAGTGATCGACGGTCATTTCTTCGTACTTTCCGTTCTTCCAGGTGTAGAACGTCTCCTTCCAATATCGAATGTGGCGTTTGTGCTCGTTCTTGTAGTTCTCGATATTGACTCGGGCAAGTCTGAATGGATCGTCAACTGACTTGGATTCGAGTTGGCTGATGTCGGTGGCTTTGGAATCTGATTTGGAATCTGACTTCTCGGCAAGCTTGATCGCGGTGATGACATTGGAGCGCTGCGCGAGCTCCAACAACCGTTGATATATTTCATGCTTTGGGAGGTTCTCGGCGAGTCGTTCGGATATCCAGTCGCGGAGGTCTTTGCCGTGAGAGGGTTCGATCGGATAGGGCAATACGACGTTTCGGCATTCGCGGGCAACGTTAGCGATAGCGGGAGCCCAACCAGGGCGCTTGCGAGAGCCGTTGGAGACCTCGATTGATCCGGATTGACCAGGCTGATCGCAATCGTGGATGACGTAGACGATTTTTTCCTTAAAGCGGTCAAGCATCCAAGGATTGGACGCTGGATCCTCGCCACAGCCGAAGAGATTTGTGCATGCTGAGTGATTGGGCAGTAGGCCGAGCGTGAGTAGAGCGAGTAGGTCTGATGGTCCCTCTGTTTTCCAAATAATATCGATGGAATCAGATTGAGTTGGGCCGATCCAACCAGCTTGGCTGCCTGATGTGAGTTTCGACTTTCGCCACTCTGTTGGTTCTTTGTTTCCGCGTTCAAAAATGGGAAGTGTCTTGCCGGTGGCATGCGCGATGAAATAGCCATATGGCGTGTTATCTTTGCCGATCGCAGGCAGTGCGAAGACTGGGTACTGTCGTCGATAAGTCGCATAGCGAGCGCCAACGATCTGGAGGGACTCGGGGGCGATTGGTGGTTTTGTCGCGGCCCAAATTGATGCGATAGTGAGGGGGAAAACATCGTGGAAATGAAGGTTTTTGGCTGGGTCGGTTTGTGATTTATGAGATTGATGGGAGGTATGTAATTTATCTGGTTCAACTCCGACGCATTGAGCAACTTTCGCGAGCGCATCGAGGAAGTTTGTATTGATGAACCATTGGATTGTTGCGAGCCCATCAGAAAATTTCCCACATTGGTTACAAATGACTCCGCCCGATTGGTCGAAGTCCTTCATGACTTTGAATCTGTCTTTTCCGCCGCACTTTGGACAAGGA
>JBEBHM010001085.1:0-2322 GCA_040080875.1 Pirellula sp. | reverse complement strand
AGCCATCCGCGAGCTAGGCAAGCTCTTCGGCGAACTTAGCGGATTGAACGAAGGCCGCTTTTTCCTTCCCCCCTCACTCTTTCGTTCCCTGACCGGTGAACATGATTTGAAACGATGCAAGCGGGTTTACTCTCACTTTGCAAGTTGGCCGTCTAGTATCGCTTTCATCTCTTCCCACGCATTCGACGAGCCAACCAACTTGCCGTCCGGACCGATCAGATAGTAAACCGGCACTGAGCTGACAGCAAGTTGACGCATCAAATCGGATTTTTGGCCCAGATAGTTTTGCGTCCAACTGAATTCCTGCTTTCGAGCGACCTTCTCAGCTTGAGCCGGTATGTCGTCGATGTTCAGACCCACGACCATTAAAGGTTGCTCCGAGATACGCATTTACCGAACCGTTCTCTGGCGGAAGTTTATCAAAGCGAAAGTAACCATCGACGTTGGTTTTGACGAAATAAATATCTTGAAATCTAGCTTCCGTTAGTTCACGTCTCACAACAGGTCGGAAATACATACCTTCATTTGCAATCGGTGTATCACCTTGCATAAGTCGACCTGAAACAGAAGCCCACGGCTTCAAGCGAATTGTCCCGATCGGTTCATCCGGCTGCCGATGTACTTCTGCGAATTCCTTGTCGTTGAACACGCGAATGAGACTTGGTTCGAATGTCGCCGCTAGCCCGAATCGATTCTTGCCTTTGACTACCAATGCGATGCTAAATTTGTTGTCGAGGCGGTCCAAACGAAAACTGCCTGTTATCGTTGGAGTGCCCACCGCTACTTTGAATTCCGTGACCGGTTGCCCATTGCTATCTTCTACCATTCCAACCCAAGCAGGTTTGGGCTCGAGTTGAAAGTCCTCTTGCACAGGAGCGTCTCCAACGGCGTGGCGCGGGACAAATGGGGGACACACCACTTTGGACAAATGGGGGACACACCACTTTGAACTCGCGCCGACCGTCACCGAAACCCTGTTTTTGAACTTGGGACGAACGAAATCGCTCGATCCTGTTCCAGAGAAGACGCATTGAGTGCTCTAGATTCTGCCTTGTATGCGGTATCGGCACGTTGGGAGCGTACCTTCAAACAGTTGCACTTTGGGAGCCTAAGAATTTTCGTCCAAACGCTAATTCGTCTGGACCGATTCCGGCTTGAAACGCTTCAGGTAGAACCGACGCTTCGAGATTAGGCTTCGCATCTCTTAAATATCCTTCGGCTTGCCTGCCACGTTCGAGAATAAGCGACCGAAATCCTTGATCTGCAACCGCCAGTAATCCGGCTCCAATTTCAATCGCTCAATGATCGGAGCGACCTCGAATGGCGTGTAACCTGTCTTGTCCGGTCGGACCATTCTCGCACTGGCGTCTAACAACTCCAGATAGTCCATTGTCGACATCGACAAGAATCCTTTGTCGCTGCAACGCTGTCTGGATTGATTCGCACAAGCACCTATAGCATCGTTCTTCTCGTCGATCGTCAATGGAGACAGGAACGAGTCGACCGTTGTCCCACTACTGGGTATCGAAGTTGCAGCCTGCTGCAGGGCTTGAACTCTGCGTTGCACCGAAGTGAATTCGGATGTTTCGAGAGTTTCCGCCATCGCAGCACGGATCGGATTTAAGTCCACGTAGGCAGCACAAGCCAGCAGCGTTTCTTCGTCCAAAATGCGGACAGCACGGTAGCGTCCTTGGAAAAATTTGCCGACTTGCTTGTCTTCTTGGTTCGCGCGCGTACCAATGTTTTGACAGAGCAATCGCATCCACCAAGAAACATCGCTTAACCGCTTTCGAATCGTCGCGAGCTTGTCCGGATCATTGCGGATAGAGTTGAGTTCGAACTCGTTGGGTTCCTCTGGCGAGCGATCTTTCTTTTTGCGTTTAGGGCAGAGCATCAACCAACGCCGAGCCACTTCGGTGTCATCCCAAGTCTCAACGACATCCGGCCGAGACCTCAGTATCAAATGGAAATGATTGGAAAGAATTGCTATCGCAAGTAAGTCAATACCCAGATTCTCGGCGAGGAGTTTGAGTTGTTCTTCGATCCAGACTTTTCGGTGATCGTGGTTTATTCCCGTAACCGGATCAACGCCAAAAAGAAAGCAACGACGTACAACCCTGGCACAAATGTGCAGGATAGCAACCTCTCCAGGATCGAACACTTCCGCACGCGCAAGTCTGGCCATGGCAGTAACCTCCGTGAAAGTACGATCAAGATCGCACGTTTCACTACCTGTTCGATAGTTGCCTTTCGCTCCGCGAAAAGCGAAACGTCTAGACTGGCGAGGGCCTTCGCTCGTTGGATTGAACCATTAATCAAGGG
>JBEBHM010001084.1:0-2323 GCA_040080875.1 Pirellula sp. | reverse complement strand
AGCGTGCGCAATTCTGCTCGCATGTAGCGGAAACCGTCAAGGTTTTCGAGGCGTTGTCGAAACGCTTGACGCGTCCGCTTCGGAAGAATTGCGCACCAACATTTAGTGGTTCTTCGCACCTTGTTTTTTGGGTAGTGAATCTTGTCAAAGATCCTGCTGCATGGGGATCTTTAACAAGATCCACTACGATCGGCCTCAGTATTCATTGTCGAAGGCAAAAGAGTGGGATGGACGGTCCGAATTGCGTGTGACCGTCACATCAACTATAGTTGTGCTTGATGAGCACAGCTTCCGAAAATCCTCGTGGCAGGCAGTCGTCGATCTGGGTCGCTGACTGTTTCGCGTTACTGATCTGCTTTCTGGCCATCGATGGTGACCGCCAGTTTTGGATGAATTGGCTTTCGAATGTTGATCACGTCCTTTTTACTACGCTTACTGCGATCGGCGCATGCGTAGGTCTCTATCGATCCGATGGGAGCGGCGTCCCGAATCGGAGCCGTATGATTGTTTCGGCGGTCTTCCTTTTGCTCGGGCTCGTCGTTGGCTCATTCGGTTATCGACATCCTGGATCTGAACTTTCATGCGTTGCCATTGGACTAACGCTCGCCGGTTGGCTAGGCATTCGGGTGCGTGACCTGCCAATGGCGTGTTGCGTTTGGATGGGTGTGCTCGTCTTGACTCCGACAATGGTTCTCGGGTTGGAAAGCGTGGGTGCGTTTGAATGGGTAACGGACGTTTCACTACGAGTTACCGAGGTCCTTGCGAATTCTGCCGAACAGCCTTTTGCGCGCGAGCACAACTCACTTTGGTTTCGCAATGGAATCGCAGATCGCTTTTCAAGTAACTCTGAATGGGATAGCCTCGTCGCGTTGTTGGGTGTCGCCACGTTTTGTCAGCTCTCCAGACGACGCAACATCGCAACATCGTTAACCGTATTGATGTTGACGGCAGTTGTTTGGGGCACCATGCGTGGTGTCGTATGGTTTGGCTTGTCAACGTTATCCGAAGCGCGAGGCACTTGGATGGAGTGGTCGATCGGCGTGCAGATCAGCGTGTTTATGATCGAAGCGATCACCATTGTCGGCCTGACAAGTTTTTTAGCTGCCGTCCTTTCGCCGATCCCAATTGAATTGTTTGATGCGTCTGCTCCATTTTTTTCTTACCTTTGGAACTGGATTTGTGGCTTGCCATCGTTTGTGTATCGCGTACCCGAATCAAGTCATATTGCCAAGGAATGGCAGGTTAACTTAGCCAGAGCAAAGACGAGACCGTCACTTATAACCGATGTTCAATGGCTTTGGAGCCAATCAATCAAGACGTTGATAGATCCCATTGCCTTGCTCGGCGGCTTAATCGATGCGGTGCGAGGTTGGCGGCACTCCCGCGATTGGCCAACGATTTGGAAGTCATCGGCAGCATGGTCTATTCCACTTTTGGCGAGCGTTGTTCCTGTTCTATCTGCTTTGGATCTCGGAGAAAGCAGGCCACAAGTGCTAACAGACGAGAGCGAACGATGGTGTGCGACACAACAACTGGAGCTTGCGAGCTTTCATCATCACGAGCCCAACTTCCGCCTGCATACTGCCCCGTCAGGCAACGCATCGGCGACCGACGAGCTCACGCCGATCGCGCTGAACATCAAGAGACGAATCGAGTTATTTTGCTATCGAATCCTCGGGATGCAACCCAAGAACGCTGAAGCTCACTATCGACTTGCCCTGATCCACCAACTAACCGATCGTCCAGCGGATGCGTTCGCCAAGATGTCGAGACTTGCCAATGGGGACTATGGGAAATGTCCAGCCGCCAACGCTTGGATGGCTAAAGAGTTAATTATTCGGCGAGCCACCGATGACGGCGTGAGTCTCAAATCGATAGTAGACCATCTGGATCAAGGGTCAAATTGGCAGGGCATCGATGCGCGTTTGCTTCGTGACTATTCGCGTATTCTTGAGGATCAAGGGGATAGGAACAAAGCCGCCGAGATGGCAAAGAAAGCCGCAGCACGAGATCCTGAGTTGTTGCTTGGTCTCGTTGGGCTCTACTCAAAACTCCGGCATCCAGATCTCGATTTGGCTGCGGACCAAGCCGAAGCACACTATCGAAAGAAAGTGAACATTCCGGCAGAGACCGAAGCCGATCGCATGGCACTCGCTTCGGCTTGCTTTCTTTCGGGTCGTCTCAGCGCCGCCATCGAAGTACTTCAAGAGGGACTTCGCGTCGGAATCGGGCACGACGCAGTTCGACGAGAATTGTCGGAGCTACAGCGGTTGGTTTATCGACGAACGATAAAGAAGAATAGCGACGGCACATTCTCCGCAGA
>JBEBHM010001083.1:0-2326 GCA_040080875.1 Pirellula sp. | reverse complement strand
ATCATGCTTCGTTTGGTTTCGCTTGCCATATTCGTCACGCTTGTCGTTTCTCCAGAAAACCTTCGAAAGGTGATTGCCGCCGACCCAAGCTCGCCCCCGTCCGTCGAGTTTGACCGCGATGTTCGTCCTATCCTGGCCGAGCATTGCTTTACGTGCCATGGACCAGATTCCAACAAACGCCAGGCAGAACTTCGATTGGATCGCAAGGATTCGGCTTTCGGTCGTTTGGCGTCCGGTGCTACTGCCATCGTTGCGGGACACCTTGATACGAGCGAACTCATCCGCCGAATCACCTCCGATGATTCGGACGCCATGATGCCTCCGCCAGCCGAAGGCAAGCCGCTTACCAAGAACCAAGTGGAGACGCTTTCTCGATGGGTAAAAGAAGGCGCCTCATGGAGCAACCATTGGTCGTTCGAGCCTGTGCATGCACCCACCGTACCGGCCGACAATCTCGCGACCGGCGCCATCGCCAATCCCATCGATGCGTTCGTCCTGGCCCAGCTCGAGCGCCATGGGCTCTCGCAATCACCTCGCGAATCCAAAGAACGATTGCTTCGACGCGTGTCGCTGGATCTAACCGGCCTGCCACCAACGATTCAACAAGTGGACGAATTCCTCCGAGACACCTCACCGACCGCTTTGGAAACCGTGGTCGATCGATTGCTCGATAGCAAGCACTTTGGCGAACGAATGGCCATGCCTTGGTTGGATCTGGCGCGTTATGGGGATACGAGCGGCTATCATAATGATTCATTGCGTGATATGTGGCTTTGGCGTGAGTGGGTCGTGCAGGCCCTCAATGAGAACATGCCCTTTGATCAGTTCACCATCGAGCAGCTCGCAGGCGACTTGCTGCCCCAAGCGACCGTACAACAACAGGTCGCCAGCGGATTTCATCGCAACGTGATGACCAGCGATGAAGGAGGGCTCATCGATGCCGAATACCGAAATCTCTATGTCGTGGATCGAGTCGCTACGACCGGTGTCACTTGGCTGGGTCTTACCGTTGCATGTGCGCAGTGTCATGATCACAAATACGATCCGCTAACCCAGGCAGATTTTTACAAGCTATACGCTTTCTTTAACAACGTTCCGGAAACGGGCAAAGACGGAGTTCGCGATCGCAATCCAAAACCATTCCTGCGTGTTCCCACAACTCAGCAGACGGAACAACTTCGTCAATACGAAGTCGAACTCGCTTCCGCGGAAGCGTCTTTGACAGAACTGACGAAGACCGCGAACGAGAAACAATTGGCCTGGGAATCCGAACTCATCTCTGCCAACGTACCACCTGATCCACCAGGAGCCGACGCCCATTTTCCTTTGGATGAAAATGCCGATACCGCCGGGGATGCTGCCGAGCCGCTCAAAGCCAAGCCGCACGGGAAACCAGCATTTACCGACGGGTTAGTCGGTAAGAGCTTTCAAGCGAATGCAAAAACGTGGTATGAGTTGGGTGATCGGTTCGGATTTGAAAAAGACGAGGCGTTTAGCGTTTGCGCAAACCTGTACGTTACTGCCAAGGGCGGGGCACCCTTTGGGAAGATGGATGATAAGAACGGCGCCCAAGGTTGGGATGTGGAGTTTCATGGCCTGCGACCAAGTGTTCACTTGATTCATCGATGGCCTGAAAATGCGCTCCACATTCAGGCCGAGGAAGATGTGCCAGCAGACGTTTTCACCAACGTCGCGTTCACCTACGATGGCTCGGGCAAAGCGGCTGGACTCAAGCTCTACATCAATGGAGCCCTCGCCAAGACAACTGTCAAAGCGGACGCTCTCGCGGGCTCCATCAAATCGAATACCCCCTTTAGTATTGGTCGGCGAGGAAACTCGAGCACTCCGTTTGAAGGCCGAATCGATGAGCTAAAGATCTTCAAGCGCGAGTTGACTTCGGGCGACGTCGCGAATTCCTACTTCGGGAATATCCGCTCCATCGTGCAAATCGCTGCAGATAAACGGGATGCGAAACAGAAAGCGCAAATTGAAAAATTCTTTCGCGAAACACGCTTCACAGAATACTCGGTGCAATTGAACGCCAAGGTTGCCTTACAAAAAACAAAAACAGACTTCGAAAACTCGATCCCAAATACGATGGTGATGTCGGAGATGGCAACTCCCCGAGAGACGTTCATCAAGGTTCGTGGCAATTACGATCTCGATGGTGCCAAGGTGGAGGCGGCTGGTCCCGCTTTTCTTCCGCCGATCAAGCCGCGCGACGACGGACAACCACTTAGTCGACTTCAGTTTGCCAAGTGGCTCGTGTCACAAGAGCATCCCTTGACCGCTCGCGTCGCCATGAATCGATGGTGGGCCATTCTTT
>JBEBHM010000010.1:0-31193 GCA_040080875.1 Pirellula sp. | reverse complement strand
GTACTCGTACTCCTACTCGAATCGACGGGCCGCATATGCAATGAATTTGTGTATGATTGAGTATGATTTTAGGTGACACAACTGGTTTGTTTTTCTTTATCGGAGTTCTATCGTGAAAAGCGCTTCCCCTCGCCGCAATTTTCTCAAATCCGCAACGGCTTCTGCAATCTGCCTGACTGCCGCCCCCAGCATCGTCACGGCGAGCAAAACTCACGCTCCGTTGATCGTGGGTTCGGGCAATCTTAAATTCGAAGTTCTACACAACTTCCCTCAACTCCCATCAAAGTATTCATGGCAAACAACCCACAATGTTGCCGTCGATGCCGCCAACAACCTCTACGTCATCCACGAAGGACGTGAGAACCAAAAAGATCACCCGTCCATATTCGTCTTCGATGAAGCGGGAAAGTTCATCCGCGCGTTCGGAAATCAGTATCAAGGTGGCGGTCACGGAATCGAAGTCCGAAAGGAAGGCAACCAAGAGTTCCTGTATGTGGCCGCGTATCAACAAGTCAAGGAATTCGCCAAGCTTGATCTCAAGGGGGAAGTCGTCTGGACCAAGCGGGCTCCAAAAGAGTCTGGCGTCTACCACGCGGACGAATCGGACAACCCTACCAAAATCTGGGGAAGAAATCGATTCATGCCGACCAACTTTGCTTTCCTGCCCGACGGCGGTTTCTTGCTTGCCGATGGTTACGGTGCCTTTTACATCCATCGTTATGACAAAGATGGCAAGTGGCTAAGCGCCTTTGGCGGCGACGGTGCCGGCCAAGGGAAATTCAATACTCCGCATGGACTGTGGATCGATGACCGCAACACCGCTGCACCTAAAATCGTCGTTACCGATCGAGCGCACAATTCGCTCCAAATCTTCGATATGCAATGCAACTATTTACGAACCGTCGAAGGCTTCGGATTGCCAGCCAACGTCGATCGCCAAGGTGACTTGCTGCTTGTCCCCGAGTTAGTTGCCCGCGTTTCGATTCTCGACAAAGACTACAAACCTCTCGTTGAGCTCGGAAATGACGTCGAGAGGCTCACAGCCGACAAGCCTAAGGCGATCCGTCGCGATCCGAGCCAATGGCAAGACGGAAAATTTGTTCATCCGCACGATGCATGCTTCGACAACCAAGGCAACATCTACGTGGCGGAATGGGTTGAAACCGGCCGCATCACAAAACTCAAAAAACTGTCTTAGTCGAGTCACGTGACAAAGTAGTGCAAAACGTTTTGGTCCAAAAGACGCGACGGTCAGGGCTAGTCCCGGGGCGTCGCAACAGGTTTGGCGTCCTATCTTAGGGCACCAAACCTGTTGCGTTCATGGGGCACGAGGCCCGCGAATTCTCTGCGGGACACATCGATACACCCGACGCTTTGTTCGATCACGTTCTTAGAAAGGTGTCCAACGGATGCGCGCCTTTGCTCAGTCCCAAATCGACCGCCTGAACGTAATATTAAAAAAAGATTTGCTTGGCTTTCGGAATTGACTGATCTACTATTGCATTGGGAGTCGATGAATTGCTATTGGAGAGTTCGGATGGATCGGAGCCTGCGAGTGATCGCTAGATTTCCGGGGTTCGGATTCTCCAAAATGTCGATTTCCATTTCTGATCGAAGCCGATCTGAGATCTATCTTTTCAAGAGGTGGTTGTATTGCAGAATCGTCAGATGATGTAACGCGGAATTTTCTCTCCCTCCCGGCTTAGTCTTCGCTTCGACCGCACACACCTTCGTAAGCGATTAGGCCACCGTGCTGCAAGCATCGCGGCTCATGTAATCTCCTCGATAGTCTCTCCTAAGGCGATCGATCTACTCCGAGGAGTTTTTCAATTGAGGGTTCGCGGTCATGCTTCCTGTCACTCTGTCATTCTGTCTATGCGCCCTTGCGCTCGTATCTTCTAAAAATAATCAAATCGTAGAAGAGCATGTTGATCTCATCGAACTGAACCACTTTTTCGATCACAAGGGATGCCACGTCTACGATCAAGTTATCTTCTACGAACGCGCTGCAGATACAGGTCGATTTCAAGTGCGAGCTTGGTGCCTAGTCGAAGATCGCGACGCACTCAATCGTCGACCGGTAAAGAATATTGAAACTCAGATGTATCAAGTGGATTGGTACGACAACGATCAGAAGTTGATGAGGAAATTAACGAGCCGACTCTTCCGAGAAAGTTGGTCGCAGATTGATCCGGAGCGAGCGAACAAAAAGGTTCACGACGAACGATCAAGAATTCTGTTGGTACAGAATCCAAAGAAGCTCTTTGCGGACAAACTCTCTCGTCAAGCCGCGGCTGACAAGCAGTGTACGGAACCTACCAACGTCAACGTCGCGGCCAACTCTGCCAACCCGCCACCGCAAGCGGCTCAGGCGACTCCATCCAACGGCGCAATCGCCCGCCGCTAGTCTCATTATTTCCCTTAATTCAATCGATGTAATGCTGGTTTCAGCAATTCATCGATTGTCAGCGATGACAAGTGTGCATCGCGTGATCGTCGTTCGTTCGCTTTTTTGCGGGCCGTTCGCAACTCCTGTGTCCCGAGGAGGTCGTCCCACTTTTAAGCATCACATATCATTCGCCTTAATGAGCCTGAGGCGCTAGCGCGCTAGCCGATCGATCACGAAACTCGGCTAGCGTCTCAGGCTCAACACAAAGCCAGCGAAAGACTTACAACGAACGTGGGACGTTGGACGACCTCCTAGTTTTCCTGAAAGTCACTTTCAGTGGATCTTGGCAGTAGCTGGTACTATCGCCGTAGACTATCTGGGCACAATTGGCAGCTCCCTTGAATCGCGGATCGTCTCGAGCTCTCCGTTGGCCTTGTGCCAGCGAAAGCACGTGAAGGCTGTCACGTTCAAAAACGTTGCTTCCGACCGGATGAACCGGACCGAGAGCGTCGAACGTTTCGTTGCTAGGCCGCGGGGCAAGAACCAAAAGAATCTTAACGGCGACAGAAACTGGGCTGCGTTTAGCGACACGGTGAGCTAGGTTGATCAAGCTCTAGCTGATTGGGAATCCTCCGATCCTGCAGCCGTGATCAGTGGTGAGATGGATAAGTCATAACGTATCACCGGAGGAAGAAATGCAACTTTATATCAAGAAAAACCCGGACCGGTGAGTCGCTTGAACCATCCCGCCACAAGCGAAGCGTTCGAGGGCCTTGTGCCTGGCGAACGCAATAGGTTTGGCGCACTAAGGTGCCGCACTGATGCCTCTCGCGAAAAAAAACACCCGCGCGAACGGCGTGGGCTCAATCAAAATAGGAACACAGCCAATGAAAACGCTCCCAGCGTTAGAAATCAACACCTCACGCCAGTTCTCTAACAACGAGAATAGGAGATAGATTGCCTTGTCGATCGGAAGTGGATTTGTGTGGCACTGGCCTTGCTACCTTGCAAGGATATTTTATTGCTTGCAGTTGGCTGGTTTGAGGACCTTAGACAGCAGAATGGCAGACAGCAGAATGGCTTCTTGATCGGACGATTCAGTGCATTTTGATGTCCGTCAAGCACAGTGCAAAAAGAAAAGCAAACCACATTGTAATCCGGCTAGTGGCAACGCAATGGCCAACGCATGGTGAGGGTGCTTTCGGTAAATAACCAGCAGCCACATGCATGCGAAAATGGTGCCGAGTAATTTCATAAACAGAAACAACCACACCTGGCCTCCATTGATCGCCAGCAGAATAAGCCCTGCAGGATTGCGTTCGAAGTCTCCAATGACCTCGCGACATTGGAAAACCAAGTACCCATCGAACACGGAAACGAAGATGATGAACACCCAAGCGATCGTAAACAGCCTATCTGTCGTTTTGGTAACCATGATAGAACCCTTTGTTACAGTTTGATTTCGCGCTCGGGGGATGCGTTTTGCTGGTTCCAAACTCGCAGCGTGTTGTCCGTCCCCAACGACACGAACTGCTTGTCATTCACGAAAACACAGCCGATCACCGTACACTTCGCGTCGAACTCTCGATTCACCGCTTTTCGCTTCAGATCCCAAGCTAGTAACGTAAACCGGCGACTGTCATCATGGCTGGTAATCAGCACATCCGATTGCGGGGAGAAACTTGCGATCATCGTGGGGCTCGCAATGAGTCCCGGAATCGAATAAGGTTGCCAAGATTCAGCGTTTGAACCACGACAGAACAGGGCGATCTCCCCGTTCTCTTCGAGACTTGCGAGGAATCCGCCGCAAGGGCTGATCACAAGCTTTTCCACCTGTCGGCCGATTTTTTTGAGTATGGGTTGGGAGTCGCCTGTCTGAATGTTGATTTCCCAGAGATCCGAGTTTCCTTCGCGATTATGGACGCATATTGCGGTCAGCGAATCTGGATAGATCTCAAAGCAACTGATCGAGGAAGCTATTACGCACCAGCGCGGGCTACCATGCTCGAGCGATCGTATGTCGACATTCCACGCATAGAGGCCGAAGTGGTCTTGGACCATGAGTGATGTTCCATCTAAAGTACATAACATGCTTGAGGGATGACTTTTCACTACGTGGCCGAGCAGTAGAGTGGCATTGTCGCTGCGTCGCAGGGAGGTCGAGTAGAGTGCACCGTCAGTATCTCCCAAGAACAGACGGTCACCCAATGAATCCACAGCCAGACAACGCGGGCTCATATTCGGCAAGAGAAACCGCGTCGTATGCGGACTCTGGAACAAGTCTCGTAAGAGGATGCGCGTTGTCCCATGCTCAGTTCGTTGCTCCTTGATCGATCTCAAAGCGATTGAGATGAGCAATTTTCCGTCGGGTAGTGGTATGCAAGAGGTGGCGTACCCTTTGGGCTTGGCTCGCAACCGGCGCAGCTCCTGTGGCAGAAATAGAAAGCCCACTGCGATGACACACAACAACACGGTCTCCAGCGATTGGATAAATGCCTTAGACCACTGCGAATACTTTGGGACGACAGGTGCTGCATGGGTCAACATGATTAATCCTCCGGGTGCTCGACCTTGGGTTGTTGGACGGCACTCCGGGTTGGGTGGTTGACAAAAGCGAAAAATTTTTGCGACCAAGCCAATCTAGCCATATACAAAACACCTTGCATCGTCCGTTACTGGTGGGGCGTGAGCAAATAGGCCTTGGTCGTCGATATAGAGCTCCCTTTGGTACTGAACACTCCGCGTCCACAAATGAATCCGAATCCCGTGTTGGGCGGGAAGACGACGTCGTCGCTCATGGCCTCCGTGTAGGTAATAACTGCGTTTTTCCAATTTGCAACGTTGCCTACCGTCCCGTCGACCATGTTGTCCAGCGCCAACAAGCCATCGTGGTTCGTGTAAATACTTCCACGACTCCCGCCACCTGGCATAAGGCATACATCACCGTCCGCATTGATGTCCGACGTCGCTCGAACGCCTTGAGCGATATCAAACATTTGGTTTGGGTCCGTGAACCGGAAACAGTATCGCGTCCTGCCCACCGACCTGCCACCGACGAACATCCCGCTGTTGTTCATTCCCATCGCGAAGTTGATGCCATACGTTGTCGCAAAATTTGTCCAGCCGGTACCTGGGGTGTAACGTTGCCCATTGACCAATAGAATCTGGCCGAAGTCGTTGAATGCGGTGGATGTCGAGTTTTGTTGCCAGCTTCCAGTTACATCGTAGGTATTGCTAGTTCCGTTCCAAGTGTATGCGGTGATCCATCCTCCCCCCTCCATCGCGAGGACATCGCCGAAGTTGTTAATCCTCTTTGCATATTGACCGCTCGGGTGACTTGGGATCGGGCTCGGGAGCAGAACGCATTCATTCCAAGCGGCATTGATCACGAAACCGCGAGATTCCCCTGTAGTGTTATTTTGAGCGCTGCCTACGATTTGACTTAACTCGTTAATTCCCCACGCCTGCCTTAAAGTCCAACCTAAAACAGGGGTAAGTACGTTCAAATCGCAAACGTCGCCATCCACCAGACCATCGATGGCGAAGTCTAGGCTGGGATCGTACACGAAAGCGGTTCGATTAACGTAGGCTGTTCCGTCAGCGGAAAGGTTTCTAGCTTCTCCCACGACCTGCCCTAAACTATTGACATCCCCCGTAATCACGTCGGTTCTACCAAGGCTGTCCAACCAAGTAACCAGATACTTAACAGGAGGCAGCGGAGGAGGAGGAGGTACGGGCTTATCACCCTTGGCAGGCGTTACGCTTACAAACGCAGCGATTCCGAATACCAAGCAGGCCAAAATTGAGACTAGACTCGTGCGGAACTCGACTTTTTTACTTGCATTCATGATAAATATCTCTCTACTCTGGTTTTGGAAACGATTACGCGAAGTGGTTTTGAAACGCTATCGAAGCTTCGATTCGACTAGGTCATCTGCAATTGCGTGCAGCGAATCGCTCAGTTCTTCATCGGTAAGTGCAAGATTGAAGCTCCGATCCTTGGCAACGCCTATTCGTGAGACGAGGGGCGTCGATTGAACCTTGTTCATGGAAATCGGGACAATGGGCAACGAACTGGCCAGTTGGCTCATGAATTCGTCCACACATTCGGTGACTTCCCGTACGCTTTGCGATTGTGCAACACGTTCTGTGGAAAGAACACCGAGCGATACGATGGGTGCTTGCATGAATCCATTCGAGGATGCTCTGTTTCTAACATCAGATCCCGGTGCCGTGTTCAAGCTCGCACTGGGTGGCGGCGGATCAGCGATGCCTTGCGGGTTCGTGTTGCCAACGTGGAGGTCAAAGAAGGAGTCGGCATACCTGCCTCCGTCGCCCTGGTACGTAGCGTGGTTATACTGATACACACGTCGCGTTACATTGTCGACGATCCATAGATGATCGGGATTTGCCGGGTCCAAGGTAATGCCCGTCGGATAATTGTAATTATCGCCGAGCCACCAACTTGCGATCAATTGACCGCTGAGCGTGTACTTTAGCACCGTGGGGTCTGACCATGGCTTTGAACTATCGAATTGACGAACGACCCATATAGAATTCCCATCCGTTACCAGATCTTTGGCTGGACCTGCAAGTCTATCAGTTGTGGGAAGAGAGAAATTTGATGTCGACTTGCTTGTACCAGAAGTCGTCGAGGCTGCTCCCGCATACTTGAAGACTCTTCCGAGTTTGCCATCGAGGATCCAGATGTCCGTTCCGTTCGTTGTAATTCCTTCCGGTTGTTGGAGGCCGCTGGCCGTCCACGATCCTAGCAGGACGTTGTCGCTTGCACGGTAGACATAGACTTTCTTGTTTGCATCGATCACCCAGATTTTTTCCCGGGATGCTGTGGTTGCAATTCCACGGGACAAAGTATTTCCCGCTGATGTGGACAGAGACCGACCGGTAACCAGCGTATCTCCAAGGCGTCCATACTCGTAGGTGCTATCGGATGTTCCGTCATTGACGACATGGAATTTTGTGATGCCGCTGTGGTACTTTGCGGAATAAGCTGCCATCGGATTGCCGAATTGATCTGTAATCGCGCCGGAAGCCATGTTGAGCCATAAATCGGAACTAACTCCCGTCATCGTATACTCGACCGTATCGCCGTCGACAACAGCTGCACTGATTACGACTCCCTGGTCAAGGATCAAGTCGACTTGCCCAACTTTCGCTTGGTCAATGGTCTCATTGAAGTCAACTCGCAACGTGGCGAGAGTCGGTGTGTATGTCGAATAGGATGGTGAGTCTCCGATACCTGACACGGAATCCACGCCTACTGCTGCCAAGTACTGGGCGCCGCCGATGGTTCCCCCACCGGCTTCCATCACGATGTAGCCGATTGTCTCATTAGCACGAGTCTCGATCGGGTCTTCACCCACGTGCTTGCCGACGTACAACGAAGTGGCCGAGGGTGCAGAGGTGCGGTCCGCCCCGCGAGCCCAGAAGACCGAGAAAGCCGGGTCGTTCGCGCTCATCACCTGACCTATCACGACCGGGTTCGTGTAAATATTCGAGTAGCTCCGTGATTCCCCGAGCCATGCAGTGTCCGAGTCCGTGACTGTAGAGTTGAATCGGACCGCCTCCAACTTCACTCCGTGGGTAGCCTGCGTATATACACCCGCTTCGACCACGACATATTGGACCTTTACTCCAGTTACGGCACCGCTAAGCCCATCCGCCCGGTCAACCTTGACTTGGAATTGCGAGCTGCCGTCAACCGTGCGCAAACGCGTTACCAGTGGAACACTTGTGATGTCGTAGTTCGGCGTGGCCATAACGACCATGGACGCATAGCTGCGATCCAAAGTGACCGTTGTCCAAGAATTGCTTACACCCGAAACGATGCCGGTCCGCAGGTAGGGTGCTGTATTTCCAGTAGGCGTTCCCTCGAGGGCCAGGAAAGCGAGCTGTTCTGAGGTATGGCTCCGCTCAATATCGAGGAGTTCATCCTCGTCGATCGCAAGTTTCATCCCGCTCGAACCTACTGGACTGGCACCGTATAGCACTGGCCATCCACCATTTGCTCCGTCCATGCCAGCCATACTCGCGACGGCGGTCGTGACCGAATTCAATCGAGAGACGTTCAACGGGCCTCCGATCGCGGGGGTCGTGGAAACGACGGATAGCACCGTTGCGTCGTAGCGAAACGTCGCGTCGTAGACAGCGAGCTTGAGTCCGTCGCTGGATCGCGTTACGGCTTCCGCGTCCATGTGCAAGGTCTGAAGCCCTTGAGTCGTCACGGGGCTAGTCAGGAACGAAAACGTTGCCGTGTCGGCATCGTTCAATGTTACAGAGTCGGCCGAGATACCGTTGACTTTCAAGTCCGTGTTCGTCAACGAAGCTGCATTGATGGGGGAACTGAAATTGACGACGAAGTTGGTTAGGGGAGTTCCTGAGATGCCTCCAAGGTCCGGTGTTGTCGTGGTGACCACCATCTTGATTTTGCCATCTATCCCCGCGTCATTGATCGCTTTTACTTCCGCAGCAGACAAGGCTCGGTTGTAAACCGAGAGTTCGTCGATCAGCCCATGAAACGGATAGTTGTACAAGAAAAGATCGCCGCCATGATTTCCGATGCCGATACCTGGGTTGTTCGAGGGACTGAGGCTCTGAAAGGGTCGAATATCAGTCACTGTTTCCGCCGTCAGTACACCGTTAACATAGATTCGCATGGCGCCAGAAGCATCATCCAACGTGGCAGCCACATGGATGAACTCGCCAGTGGATACTGGTGCTTCAAGTTGAAGGCTGTTGTTCAGGTCGGAGATCTGAAAGCTGAAACTTCCATTTGGCATGACAGCGATGGAATACGGATCGAGGCCACCTCGGTGGTCGCCTCGAAAAAGAATCAGGCCACTGCCCGTTGTGGGAAACGAGTCGATTCGAATCCAGCCTTCGATCGACAGCGATTCAGTTAACTGCAGACTTGCAGAATCTGGCAAGATAGCGCGATCATTAACACCATCGAACTTGAGTGCTTGTCCTACTTTTCCGGCCGCATAAGTGGGTGCCGAGTTGCCACTTGTCGTGTTGATCGCAGCGTTGTTCCGCGTAAGTAAATCAGCAACTGTATTGTCTGCGGTCCACCAACTGACCAATCCGCTTGGGGCGGCAACCGCCGCTAACAACGCTCGAGTCTCCAAATGTTCGAAAACGAGACGATTTCGAAAACGGTTTCGCGCATTTACTTTGTGTCGGTTTCGATGGTCCATTTGCATCTGCTTGAGCGTTCTCGTCAGAAATTTCATGGTTGTCTCCGCAAATAACTAAGGGTGCACTTGTTCGCGAGTGACATCAGTGCGACATTCAGCACGCCAACGGCTCACGAAATCCGGAAATTATTAAAATGATTTTCGACGTACTGTCAGATGAAACAGGGTCTTTGTTGCCGGAATCGCGACGGGCCGGGCTTGCCCCAGGGCGTCGCAATAGGTTTGGCGTCCTAGGGTGGCGAACTGCGGATTCATTTGTTGTCTGGCTTCGACGGTAGGCTCCTCAAATCCTCGTCTACAACCTCGGGTTGGTTCACCATCCCTAGCAATCCGTCGGCTTCGGCGAGGAAACGTTTGAGTTCTCTTTCGATAGGTTTTCCTTTTCCCTTCATCGATTCAACCGCTTTCACATACCACGTGCGAGCTTCCTCGAGCTCGCCCAACTGCCAGTGAGACATGGCTCGGAACAATGGAACGGAGGCATGTGGATCGGTTTTGCCTGCAAGTTCCGTTGCTTTTCTCATCGCATCGATAGATTCACGCCACGCTCCCATACGATAGTGAACCACTCCCAGCGTTCCAAGGTGAAATTCATGCGGCTCCAACTTCACAGCTATCTGCGCATGGGTCAACGCTTCGTCTAGTTGATTTGCGTTCGGATTATCCAAAGTAGCCAGAGCCCAGGCAAGATTATTGTGAACCAGTGGATGGTCCTTGAACGAGGTCAGCAACTCGCGTAACGTGGAAACGACCTCTTCGATTTTCCCTTGTTCTTTCAAACTCATGGCAATCAAAAGTCGTGCCTGCGGATGGTGAGGGATAATCCGCTCGAATTCGCGATACTGCTGAATGGCTTCTTCGAACATGCAGAGACGCTTATATGCAGAGCCCAAATTGATGCGGGTAGGAGTTTGATTGGGATCAAGTCTCGCCGACTCGACGAGTTCGATGACTGCCTCCTCTAATCGGTCACGCTGCAATAGTTTGGTGCCAAGAGTGTAACGCGCTCTTGCGTTCCCCGGATTCGACGCAATGAAGCGTTTCCATTCGGCGATTGCCTCATCGTGTCGCCCTTGTTTTTCGAGCAACGCTCCAATGTTCTGAGAAGCAAGGAAAAAGTTGGGCTGAGAACGTAGTGCCTCACGGTAATACCGGATTGCTTCGTCGGATTGTTCTAATTTGCTTAATACCACGCCTAGATTATTTAGCGTGCATGCGCTCGTCGGACACAAGGCAACGGCTGCAGTGTAGTACCGCGCGGATTCTTCCAATCGAGCTGGCTCGGCTTTCATTAACGCCGAAGCAAGGTTGATGTTCGCGTGTGGATCGGATGGAAACCGCTGTTGAACCAGCCTCGAAAGCTCAATTCCTTGGTCAAGCCATTCTTTTCTCGAACTCATAACATCGGCCAACCTCGACTGCACGCGCACAGGCTGCTTGGCAAACTCGGATTCATTCGCCAATTCCGTGAACGTCTCTTGTCGTGCGGAAACATCAGTCAAATCAAATGCTGATCGCATTCGCTTGCGCCATGGATCTACGTCGGCTGTATTCACTACCATTTGCAGCCAGGCCTGGACTGGATCTGGAACGACTTCATAGGTCGCAATTTTTTGTCCACGACGGATAACACGAAGACGGATAATCGAATCTGGCTTTGGAGACAAATATCGCCCTATTGAAAGCAGGTTGACTCCTGGCCGCATCTCTTCCATGCGACCGTCGCGGCCATCTTGGAAACCGACGACCTGGTCCAGATTACCCAATTTGTAACTCGCTTGCAAACTTGTGGAGTCATCGGCGTTTTCTTCATCCACTAGCCGAATTTTTACACCATGAATGAGGTTGCGAGAAACTGCCCACTCCTCCAAAGACACAAGCATTCCGATGCGAATTCGCTCCGTCATTTTCTGCATGGCTGTTGCCACCTGTTCCGGTGGCGATTGTCCCACTTGCACGCCGCGCGCCTCCAGAGCTTTGGACAAGATCGGAATACATTGCTCGGGAGCCCACCTCTCTTGCTGTGGGTCTGTATTGGCCTGAGCAATCCAGGCTTCGTCCAAGGTGCGCGCGAATTCCGCTTCTTGATGCTCATGATCCAGTTCCTCCAAGAGTCGTCGCACCTGGGTTGCCATTTCGGGAGTTGATGGCCCTGTTTCGGACAATGCAACCGCTCGTTGCATCTGCTCGCGGGCTTGGCTCAGCAGTGACGGCGATTCTTGCGGTTTGGCGCTGGCTTGCTTACGCAATAGAACGACTTCGGCTAGAGCCGTGCTGATCCCCTCATGTACGACATTGCGGCGGAGTGCCAACTCTCGGCCACGAGCGACCAGCAACAAACTTAAAATCGAGGTGATCACCAAGATCAATACCAAGAGACAGGCGGCAAACGCAGGTCCCTTGTTGCGACTCAAAAATTTTCGCAGTTGATAGCCCGCGCTCGCAGGCCTTGCTTCGACGGGTTCATTTGCTAAATAGCGTACGATGTCCCGTGCAATCGCACTGGCCGAGTCATAACGTCGGTTGCGGTCCTTCTCAATCGCTTTCATTACAATCCAGTCGAGCTCCCCTCGAAACTGTTGACTCAGCTTGCGTGGCTCTATTTGTCGTTTTTCCGCGACCGTAGATTGCGCCTCGGCCTTCAATGTACTCACTCGAGCACTCGGCTTTGGAGGTTCGACTTCTCGAATGATCCGCCGCATCTCGTCGAAGCCAGCTTGCTTAAGCGTGTCTCTATCGAACGGCGTGTTGCCCGTAAGCAGCTCATAGAGCAACACACCCAACGAATAGACATCGCTGCGCGTGTCGATATCGAGACTGCTTTGACCCGCTTGCTCCGGGCTCATGTAAAGCGGCGTTCCGACCATTTGGCTGACGGCCGTGTAGAGCGTGTTGTCTGTCAAGTGCTGACCAAGGGCTTTGGCCACTCCAAAGTCAATGACCTTAACAACAGGCACCACATCATGAATGGCGACGATGATATTCGACGGTTTAATGTCGCGATGGATAATTGCTTTTTGGTGCGCATGCTGTATTGCATGGCAAACTTGAAGAAATAATTCAAGGCGATCGCGAGTCCCTAGCTTTTGCGTATCGCAATGCTCGGTGATCGGCAGACCTTTGACCATTTCCATCACAAAGTACGGGAGCCCGTTATCGGTTGTCCCCGCATCCAAAACCCTTGCGATGTTGGGATGGTCCATCAATGCCAAAGCTTGACGCTCGGACTCGAATCGCGAAATGACCTCACGGCTGCCCATACCTGGCTTGATGATTTTCAAAGCTACTTTGCGACGAACTGGCTTTTCTTGCTCCGCCAGAAACACACTTCCCATGCCCCCTTCGCCCAACAGTTCACGCAGTTTGTACGGGCCAATCGTACTGCCAGCGCTCAGCGTCGACGAGGCTGTCACGACACCGGCTGACAGTGGAACATGTGCGGCTGTATCGATGGCGTTCACAGGCTGATCCAGAAAGCTGCCAGCTTGGAAATGAGCGGCCAATAGCGCCTCGACCCGCTGATACAGCTCCGAGTTGGAGCCGCAACTCCGTTTGATGTAGGCAGCCCGGGCGACGGGGTCGTCGATGGCAATTGCCTCGCAAAATACGGTATCCAAGCTTGTGGCGTTCTGCATGAGAATTCCTCCGGTATGAAACAGCACAGTTTTAGTCAGTGCGACATCCGTGCCTGAAACGGCTCACGAATTCCGGTTAGCTTTCAGATTTTTTTTGTCGGACATAGCGTCATACAACCAGGCGCGAGCGACCACCCAGTGCCGCTTGGCTGTGGCAAGTGAAATGCCTCGACAGGCGGCCACCTCCTCCAAGGTGAGGCCAGCGAAATAACGAAGCTGTACGATGGCTGCTTTCTCCGGCTCGACTGCATTCAAGGCGGTTAGCGCTTCGTCCAGGTCAATCAGGTCGTCTGCTTCCTCACTAGGGGCACAGGTCGCGGCGACATCCAAATTCACGCGATGAAACCCACCGCCATGCTTCTCGCGACGCTTTCGGCGGGAGTTTTCAACGAGTATGCGACGCATGGCTTGGGCGGCGGCCCCAAAGAAATGGCCTCGACTGTTCCAGTGCTGTGGCTTCTCAACGTCTACTAGCCGGATGAAAGCATCGTGGACTAACGCCGTAGCTTGCAAAGTTTGCCCTGGATTCTCGCTAGCCATTTTGGCCGCAGCCAGCTTCCGCAATTCGTCGTACACCAGCGGCAGCAATTCCTCAGCCGCCGATTGATCGCCGGATTCAATTTGCGACAAGATGCGGGTGACGTCAGACATGTGTCATATCTACTTTTAAGAGGAAGCTTGTATACAAATATATCCAGTTTTATTTGACTGGGTGCACGTATCTGCCGCCCATCGTCCCCTTTACTTCTTCCGCAGAATTACTGGTTGGAACCTGGAAGAGGTGGTTGAGCGGAAATTATTGGACCGAGACGCTTTGCATTTGCCAATTCTTCTGCAAATTCCCGTAATTCGTCCACGATGTCAAGTCTGCGGGTTACCGCCTCGGGCGACATGTCGATGCTAATCCCGCGTGAAAGATCTTTTCGTTCACTAGGAGTAAGATGGGATGCATTGATCATTGTATTGTCACTTGGTGTTGTCACTTGATTCGTTCGAGTGCCTCAATGTCAGCTAAGTCCTGAAGTCGACCGGCAATTCGCTTCATCTTAATCCATCCATCTCTCGATACGATCTTGAGCGCTTTCGAACCAACCTCAACCAATTCTCGAGTCATCCAGATTTCTTGAAAAACGGGTGTTACCACAAGTAGGTCTAGAGTTACCAGCTCTCGTCCGTCGGCTTTGGACACTCGATAAAGCCGACGTTCTTTGTCTGTGCCCGTATCGAAAGGAATCAATCCAGATCCGAGATCGTATGCGATTTGAGCAAGCGCCTTGTGACTCGAGTCGATGTTTTTTTCTTGAATAAGCAGGTCGATGTCTTTCGTTACTCTCGGATATCCGTGTGCGGCAACTGCTAAGCCTCCACATAGCGCATAGTCGATCCCTGCATCGTCGAGGCAGTGAGTGATCTGAAGTAGCTCGTTTCTCAGTTTCAAATTCGAATCCAGTCAAAAGAAACGAAGCGCGAGCCCTTAGGCGCCGCAAGATCATGACGCAATAGGCAACTGAATTGAACCATTGTAACGACAACCTGGCTTAGCGGAACACAGCCATCGGCGGTACTCGTACCATTTCATTGAGTACGAGTAAGATAGAAAGCAAAACGTGCCGGCGATCAGTGAGAAGTGTCGTTTTTCATTCTAAATCGGCTTACCCTTCCAGCGGGTGAATGCCTCTAACGCAAAGAACTCGGGCAAGCCGATCTTGTTATAGGAATCGGCGGTACCTCGATTCCTATCCTCGGCTCGCTGCCAGAACTCGCGTGGGTCGCTGCCTGGGAATAGCGCTTTGTCCTTTTGACTTTCATGCATAAAGATCGACTGCCGTTTGAGCGCTAAATCGCCCGGACTCAGCGGAACGGCAATTTCAATTTCGTGCAGCGGGTATTCTTGCCATGCTCCCCGGTACAGCAGCACATCTGGGATCTTTTCCCCGCGTGCCGTCATTCGGATCAAAGCAGCAAAGATAGCCTCGGCGCAAACTCGGTGAGTCCCATGCGGGTCGGCCAGATCCCCCGCCACGTAAATTTGTTCTGGCCCGATCGTCTGCAAAAGACGTTCGATGATGTCGATGTCCTCGGGCCCAACCGGCTTCTTAGCGATAGTCCCAGTTCGATAAAAAGGAAGATCCAGAAAGTGCAAATTCGAATCTTTGCATCCGATGGCAATCGCTCCGGCACGGGCTTCGCTCCGGCGAATCAGTCCTTTGATTTGCAAGATCGTATCGGTGTCGGGTTCCCCAGGCCGTTTTTGTTCAATTGCCGTACGAACTTGGCTGGCCAATTGAGTCGACTCATCGTGTTCGATGTGAAACAGTGCGTTGTAGTCGGCCACAAGTTCTGCCACACGCTGTGCGTCATGATCAAACACGGCGATATTTCCGCTGGTCATGTAGGCGATATGCACTTCGTGTTTATCTTCGTTGAGGCGAATCAACGTTCCGCCCATGCTGATGACGTCGTCGTCCGGATGCGGGCTAAAGCAAAGAACTTTTCTTGGTTCTTCACCGGCAGGGTGATAGTCGATGGTATCTAGCATCCAACGAAAGACTCTTTGAGCGATAGATTCGGCTGGTCCATGATGCCTGAGGAGCTGATGCAAATCGTGCGCGCGGAAATCATCGGCATCGAGTTTCAACAAGGCCTTTCCCGTCTGAGAACAAAGCCACAATGTCGCGCGCTTGATTAGTTCATCAGTCCATTTGACGTTGCCCAACAACCACGGTGTCGAAGCGCCCTTGAGCAGCGAAGCAGCCGGTACGTCGAGCAACACCCGAACATCGCCGTGTTCCTGCAAGTACGACGCGGGTACCCGATCATTGACCGGCTTCTCAAGCGTCTCGACAACGATTTTGGCTTTGTGTTCTCCGATGGCTAAGAGCAAGATGCGTCTGGCGGAAAGGATACCCGCAAGTCCCACGGTCAACGCTTGGGTTGGAACATTATCCTCTCCAAAGAAATCGCTCGCTACACCACGGCGTGTGATCGGATCCAGCGTGCACAGCCGAGTACGGCTTCTGCGAACCGAAAACGGTTCATTGAAACCGATGTGGCCATTCATTCCGATACCGAGGATCACGAGATCCAAACCGCCGGCGTGCAGTATCGCTTCGTCGTAACGTCGACAATGAAGATCGATGTCGCTCGCATGCAGTTGTCCGTCAAGGAAAAAAACTTGATCGCTTGGAATATTGACATGGTCTAGAAGTTGGCCCTGCAACCAAACTCGGTGCGATTGCGGACTGTTGGCTGGCAACCCGTAATATTCGTCGAGCGAAAACAAGACAACACTCGAAAGGTCTAAGCCTTCTTCGCAATGCAAACGAATCAATTCTCGGAATGTGGTCAGTGGCGTCGAGCCGGCCGGAAGGCCGATCACGGTACGCTGCCCCAGGACCGCGCGTTCTCGGACGAGACCTGCCACGAAATGAGCCGAATAGTGCGAAAGCTCGTAAATCGTGTCGAAGCAAAACGATGGTATGTTGGTACCAGAAATCGGGCGTGCCCTAGGTTGACTTCTGGTTGACGTTACTTGGCGCGGAGTGCTCATTCAAAGGATGTCGTTCAAAGATGGCGAAGCAAACTGAGTTACCATTCTATTCGAAGCTATTGTCGTTGCGTGATCAACTGCGAAAAGTGGGACATCGATTGGTATTGGCCGAGAGCTGCACATCGGGGCTGGTTGCCGCCGAGATCGGGCAAATCCCTGGAATTTCAGAGTTTTTTTGTGGTTCGATGGTTGTTTACCGTACGCCTACAAAAACGGCCTGGCTCGGAATCGACGAGCATTTGCTAAGCGATCCTGCGATTGGTCCCGTCAGCCATCAGGTCACCGAGCGGTTATTGCATGCCGTGCTGAGCCAAACGCCCGAGGCAACGATCGCGGCGGCCATCACCGGGCATCTAGGTCCGAACGCGCCTCGGGGATTGGATGGACAGGTCTATTGTGGCGTACTCGTAAAGAATATCGATGATCGGGCGACGATTCTGTCCTATCGATTGCGATCTCCCGAGCCGACCGACAGCGACGATCTGAGCGCGCGACGACTGCGACAATCCGAAGCTGCTGCATTGTTGATCGACATGATCCTCGACGTATTGAGCGGCAGTTAGTAGCAGGCACACTCCGCGTGCCTTCTGCGGATGCCGCCGATTCGTGGCCACGGTACTTGGAAAGTGCCTGCTACTTGCAAAAGGTGAACACCATGTGGCTTGCTCCAAAGCGGCTAAAATCATTGTTGATCCAGTCAGCGGCAATTGGAGGTGATTGCATGTCAAATTCATTGAAACGAAAAAACGGCAGCGGCTTCTTTTCATGGGCCGGTCAGCACGCGATTGCATTTTTCTTTTGCGTTGGGTTTCCAGCTTTTGTCACGGCGATCGCCCCGGTTAGTTGGTTGACCCTGACTCGGACAGACGAAGGAGTACATGCCAAAGGCCGGGTATGCACACAACTTTTTATTCCCTATTCGGTCCATGAAGTTCCGGTGGTCGAGCAAGTCGACAACGATTTCCTTCGAGGCGAACGAAGCCGAAGTCGAAGTCGATCGACGGAATCGACGCGTTCGGAGGACGAGGGGTTCCTAATTCTGTCAGGCCGAGAAAAGTCCATGAAGCTCTCGGTCTCACCGGTGAGCATGAAGCGAGCGAAAGATCGAATTGTCGAGTTCATCGCAGGAGGAGACGCCAAGACGTTAACGATACCGTTGGTTGCCAATTGGAAATTCAGTGTGTTCGCAGGCGGATGTATCAGTTTGTTAACGGTGTTATACATCGTTGGGATAACGCTTTCGATGCTGCAATTCCTAGGGCGATGCTTTGGACTCCTGAAGCCCACACCATCGAAGACGCGCTTGGGATCGGAAACGAAGTGAATTCGTTGGACCGGTCAACTCTGGAAATTTGGGCGATGCTGAGGCGCGCCTACTAGTTTGCAAATAGCAATACGGTCAAGTGACCGTGTCGAAACACGGCTTCGTGAATCAAGCTATTCAATCGAATCATTTTGTTTGTTCATTCATTTTTGGCTTGCCTCCGATCCAATGCAATCGCCTCGATGAAATCCTCTTTCAAGAAGTCTTCTGCTTCTAAGGTAGGCTTCTTCTTGGCATCGGAATGGGACTTACTCGCAGCGATCGCTGGCCTCAGCACGGGCGTCTCTGGACCTCCGTCAAGACTGGCGAACCACAGATCCCGAGCCTGAAGTTTGTCAGATTCATCTGCGATTAATCGGGTGGTGTTCCGACTGCTTGGACGTACAACATCTGACTTAAGATTGAATGGCAAAGCCCAGCTGGCGCCCATGAATCTGAGTGGTTGGCTCAAGCTGCCAACCTTCTTTTGCGAGCCCGGATCCAAAGTTGGCGCCATGATATGGTTGTCATCGTGACTATGTTCGATTCCAAGCTTGTGCCCCAACTCATGGGCGACGACCGACAGCAGATCCATTCTACCTGCGAGAGAACTACTGTTCGCATCTATCGTATCGTGTTGCCAGCCGAATCCTGCAGCATCGAGATCGATCCAGACATAATTTGTGTCTGAGGCGATCCCCAACTCATTGCCCAATAGATCAGCGACTTCGACGTGTAACCGATGTAAGTTGCTGACTGCCGATGCATCGACTCCTGCGTTTTGCCAGAAGTCGATCGCCTTGCCGACCGCTTGGTTCAATGTTGCTTGCGTAAGCGATCCAGAGTTTGAACCATTCGTTGTCCCTCCCGATGCCAACAAGGGTTGGCCACTCTTGTGGATAACAATTGTGCCACCTCCAAGCGTGGTTGTCGGAACAACCCCATCTGCGGTTCCCATCATGTTGTCGTAAACAACGCCATTGCCTTGATTGTTGTTCCATATCTTGACACGGAACTTATCGACACCACCGCCGCCTGAAACTTGTCCGTCCCATGCTGTAAGCTCGAAGCCGTAGCTGCCGATCCCATTCACCGTGCCGACACCTCGGAAGCGCGCCTTGGCACCCGAGACAACCAACCATTCGTAGCTCGTGCTCTTGAAGTTGAAGTTTGCGACTTTGAACTGAAACTCGGTGTTCCCAGTTGGGACATGGTTTCCGTTCTGGTACTTCGAGTTGAAACCGAAGTTGGCCTTGCCTGTCAGCAAGGGGTTGGCGGTGTATGCCCCAGCCGGCGAGTTGATCCAACCGCCGCCGGTAACAAAACCACCTGATGGATCGTAGACCACGAACATGCGTTCGATGGACTTGGTCGTCCCCCCTTGGTTGTCTGAGACAGTTAACGTCACCGTGTAGATTCCTGGCTCAGCAAACGAAAAACGGTTGCTGACCGTACCACTGCCGGCCCCTTGAGTCGCTATGGTGCCTGGCCGCACGTCCGTAACCAATGAACCGGTTGCCGAAAGATGGGTGAACGTCCAAATCGCCGTGTGAACGTCGCCCACGTCAGGGTCACTGAAGGCGTTTGCAGTGCTGAAAGTATTGACACTGCCGACCGCGACGACGAGTTCGCTGACGCGCTGATCGATGGCCACATTCTGAGGTGCTACCTGCTGCATCACAACCGCCGGGGGCAATTGCCCTTCGACGACCACTTGGTTGTTGCCTCCATTGGAGCCGCCGGTAATTGCCAAGGAAGTGACTGGCGATGATCCAACGTTGACCAGTGTAAAGGTGTTGTTCCCTCCTCCACCATCAAGTGTCAACACGGGAACGTCTACGGTCAATGCGCTGACCGTGATTTGATCGTCGCCCACCCCTCCGTCCACTGCAACTTCGCTCACCGATGTTGCGAAAGTGATGGTCTCCCCCGTGCTGCTCTGAATTTCGGAGCCTGAAAGTGTCAGTGCATCGTCATTTGCTGTCCCCACAATCGAGACGGCAATACTACCGTTGCTGGTCGAGTTATCAATCGTGACCGGCGAAGCCAGGTTTCCCAATTGGACGCGATAGCTATCCGAACCGCCTTGGGAGCTGATCGTTACATCGGCCGTGGCGGTCGAATAGATCTGGACCGTGTTAATGCCTAGACCGGGAACGACGTTCAAGTTTGCCATAGACGAATAGTTGATCGATTGTTCAGCGTTTGCTCCCCAAGTGACCTGCGAGCCAGTCACGCCGAACGTGTTATCGATGGCCACGGATTGAATCGTCAGGCTGTTGACATCGAGCGTGCCGGTCCCTGTATCAATCACCTCGACCGAACCAGCGATGTCGCCAAAGACAATGATCACATTATCGGAACCTTGTCCGCCATCGGTCGTTACACCGCTGCCAAAAGTACCGTTGATCAGAATTGTATCGTTCCCCAAACCACCACGGATAACCGTATGGTCACTGGGATCGGTGATGTAATCGTCACCTGGGCCGCCATCCAGTACCGCTTGCTCAATGCCGTCCGCAATGATGTGCTCACTTTTCGGCCATACGCGATCGATGGTTCGTCGACCTGTCGTCGGAGTCACATACTTATTGAGTATTTCGTCCTCAATGTTGCCGTTTACGGTCAGTGTGTCGGTGCCGATAACGCCTCCGTCCATGATTCGAACCGTGCTGCCAAGCATACCAAAATCAATGATATAGTTGTCCGATCCGCCTTGTCCGGCCAGGATCATGCCGCCCACGAGCGCATTGGTAACGGTAATCGTGTCATTTCCGTTCAGGCCAGCAACGAACACTTCGCCATTAACCGTGATGTTATCGGAGACGACACCGTTGACGGTCGTTCTCAGTGTTCCGGATTGTGAGCCAAACCCGATGAAGATGTCGTCATCGCCAGGCGTGCCAACGACGGAAAGCCCATATCCCTCCAATCTCGCCAATACAAAGTCAGACTGCGTAGCTTGCTGGTAGGACTGTCCCGCCACGACGATCTTGCCGTCTGGCCCAAACTTCATGCCGGTGATCTCGTCTGCGTCGAGGCTGAAATCTAAGTCTCGTTTCCCGTCTGTATCGAAACTGTGGTCCAATGCTCCGGCGACAGTCAGTCTCGCCACTGCAAAGTATGTACTGCCTGCACCATACGAGTGACCGGCTACCAGTACGCGGTCAAGGCTATCTACCGTCACAGACGAAGCTTCCTCGAGGATGGCACTGCCAAAGTCAACCGTTTGCTTGCCGTCGACGTCGAAGCTAAAGTCCAGCTCGCCGGCGGCCGTCAGTCGTGCCACCGCCATGTCAAAGTTATTATTGACGGGGCCAACGACGAGCACTCGGCCGAGGCTATCCACAGCCACGCTTTTGCCATAGTCTACGAGGCTTTCGAAATCGATGGTCTGCTTACCGTCTGTCGCGAACGCGGTGTCCAACGCTCCATTGGTCGTCAGTCTCGCCACCGCATAATCGTAGCCAGTGGATTCTTGAAGGGAAAAGCCAGCGACCAGTACTCGGCCGAGATTATCCAGCGCAACTCCGTATCCGTAATCTTCGATGCTGCCGAAGTCGATGGTCTGTTTGCCGTCTGAATCGAATGCGGTGTCCAGCACTCCATTCGTCGTCAACCGTGCCACTGCGAAGTCACCACCTGTTGATGCGCTATAAACGTAACCTGCGAGCACCACGCGGCCAGCGCCATCGACTGCCATGGCATAGGCTCCTTCGTCCTCACTGCCAAAATCCACGATCTGTTTGCCCTGATTGCCAAAGCTAGAGTCCAACTCACCGTTCGACTGCAGCCTCGCAACGGTAAACCGCGAGACTGCGTATTCGTAGCCGATGACTGTTTGATACGAGTAACCAGCGACCAGTACTCGGCCAACCTCATCAACCGCCACGGCCAACAATGTCATGTCGTCAATCGTAGCAATTCCGCCCACGCCGAAACTTTGATCGATACTGCCATCGCGGTTGTAGCGGACGGCATTTCCTTTTCCGTTTGTATTGTTCTGCCCAACGACTACATACTTGCCGTTCGACTGGTAGACGGCAATCCCCTTTGCGCTATCATGGGAAACACCGCCGGCAGTGGTCCCGACGTTCGTGATGGCGACTCCGTCGTTACTAAAAGTCGCGTCCAAAGCACCTGAGCTGGTAAGCCTCGCGACATAAAAATCCTCTGCTGCAAGCTGATCAGGTGGAGTGCCTGCCAGAAGGACTCGGTCGTTACCATCCACTGCTGCGGCGACTACATTGCCAATACCTTCATTGAAAGGGAAGCTGAAAATAGTTTGCTTTCCGCCCGACCCAAACGTGTTGTCCAATGCCCCATTTGTCGACAGCCGTATTACCGAAAACCTCGCTCCCTCAACGATGTCATCGGAGAACCCGGACACGATAACGCGGTCAAGGCTATCGACTGCGACGCCGCTGCCGCTATCGATCGAGTTACCTGTGCCAAACCCAACATCAATGGTCTGTTTACCGTCGCCACTAAAGTCATTGTCCAATGCACCGTTGGGCGTAAGACGCACGATGGCAAATTCTTGTCCGCTTGCTAGACTGGCCGAGCCGGCGACCAACACACGGCCAAGGCTATCCATCGCAATGCTACGGGCATCGGCAGGTCCACCAAAGTCGACCAGTTGCTTACCGCCCACGCCAAAACTTGAGTCGAGTTCGCCGTTATCGTGCCGTAGCCGTGTTACAGAAATGTAACTTGATCCCGTCTGATTGGACCAGCCGGCTACGAGCACACGGTCGGCGCTGTCGACGACCACACTCTGGCCGAAATCTAGACCGCCGAAATCGACCAACTTCTTACCCCCAATACCGAAGCTCGGATCCAACTGGCCATCATCGCTCTTTAGCCGTATGACAGCGAAGTCATGATCACTATCGCCGGCGACGATCACACGATTCATCGAATCAACCTCCACTCCATTGCCGACGTCTTGACCACCCAAGTCAAAGGTTTGTTTGCCGTCGCCACTGAATCCCTCGTCCAACTCCCCAGACGGCGTCAACCGAACGACGGCAAAGTCGGAGCCGCTTGCGAACTGATTGGAGCCGCCAGCCACTACGACACGGCCAAGGCTATCGATGACCACACTCGTAGCCCAATCCAACGTACCGCCAAAGTCAATCGCGACGATCCCGTCACCTGCGAAGCTCTCGTCTAGGCTGCCATCGCTATTGTAACGGGCAACGGCAAAGTCGCTTTCCGCACTTTGCGTCGCGCCCGCGACGATGAACTTTCCGTCGGATTGGTATGCGACGTCGTAAGCTCTGTCATCTGCAAGACCGAAATCTAGGTCAGTCCGGACAAAGCCTCCGTAGCCAAACGAAGGGTCTGTCAAGCCTGCAGTGAGCAAGCGACGTGATTCAAGCGACTCGATCGCAAGTTTTCGGCTGCGAGCACGGCGCTTGGAGAGGCAAGCGGAGTGAGTTCTTCTGGCATGGTGTACGTTGTTGTTTTTCATGATAGCGAGATCCAGATTCGGTTCGGTATGCGAAAGATTGAATGCAACATTGCTCCCAGTGCGCAGACCAAACGCTGGGACCTGCCGTGCCGCTGAGGATTTGATACCAGGGTAAATCCTCATCGACCACAATTCTCTTTAGGCAATCAATGATCGGTATGGCGATACATTTGTGCGTCTCGCATCCACAGGTCGATGCCGCTACTTGTGCGAGGATTGTTCCTTGCTTCGAAACAAGCTTGACGAGAATGGGACGAACGGGTCGGTGGCGAGTAGGACTACCAACTCGTCGTCGATTTCCTTTCCGTTGATACCCATGAGGTCATCTTCATCGTGATCCACAAATAGAGATTCAATCCGCTTCGATTCGAACACGAGATCTGCAACTGACAATTGCATGAACTCTGGTGATATGCCAACGTCGTAAATTGCACCCGACTTGGTCGCGAGCGCCCCAATTTGACCGCTCAGTACGCTCAGCTCTTGTGAGCTCGTCGCAATCGGCGGTGCCGCCAGAGTCAAAGTGCGGTTGGTGGATAGCGGTTGGATTCCGCCCGTTTGGAAGATGCGAATTGCGTCCGATCCAGTGTATTTGAAGCCCGACTTTTGCACGCTGACGATGGTCAAGTCTACACTGGCGACGCTCTTCGCCAAGTTGCTGCTGGTGAATGTAACCGTCCCGTTCGAGTTGGTTGTGCCGGTGACGACCGTGCTGCTATTGCCCCACGTCGCAGTGACCGTGGCGCCGGCCAGCGGTTGGCCGTTGGCCGAAATGTTAACGGTCGCGTTCGCACGCCAGTTCTTTCCTGAGGTCGTTGCGTTCCCAGTCATCTGCGCGTCCATATCGACTAGGATTACAGGCGTGTAGCCAGCTGGCAGTCCTGTTGCCACATCGAGTTTCGCGGCAAAGACATCCCAGACTCCGTTGCTAGAAAGGATCGGCCCGGCGCTCGCATCCCGAGTGGACGCCTGATACGACGAAGATGAGTTTCCGTTGATTTGTCCGGTAACAACCAACGTTTGACTGTGCGAATCCCAAGCGGCACCGCGAACATGGCTGCCCATACGAGTTGCCCAGCCCCCGAAATTTCCTCCAGCGTCGAACTTGACCACAAAACCGTTGTCGACACTAAGGTCTGGCAGCAGGTACTCGGCCGCACCTGGGTCGAAGTCAACCAAGTCGTCTGAGCCGTAATACCCGTAGACGTAGACGTTCTCCAGCGGATCAATGGTCAGCCCCCACGTATCAACGCCATCTTGTCCCCCGCCTAGTTGCTTCGTCCACACCACGTCACCGTTCATGTTCCATTTGGAAATGGAAGTGCCGTGGGGATAGGTTAAGAGGTCAACTCGCCCAGCTAGGTAGATGGACTCCGACGCTACGCCAATTCTGTATCCCTTATCCCAGCCTGCCCCACCCATACCCCGAACCCAATTCACAGTGCCATCGGAGTTCAACTTCGCGAGAAAAGTGTCTCGGTCTCCATTGGAGGAGAGCGGGAAGCTTGAGCCGAACGGGTTGGATCCCGTGAAGTGGCCCGTAACCAACGCGCTGCCATCGTTTGCCAAATCGATTCCATAAGCGCCATCCTCGCCGGTCGACCCGGCGCGCACGACCCATGTTAGGGCTCCAGATGAGGCATCGAGCTTCGCCACGTACGCATCGCTGGAGCCAGCGGAAGTCAGGTTCGTGACGCCAGCGCCCGGGTCGAAGTCGACTGTGCCATTGAATTGTCCCGATACCAAGACGCCATCCACGGCTCCACCTCCGGGAGCATGGATGTCAACGCTTTGTGCGGAAGTCAAATTGGTCCCGCCGAATTGACTGGCCCATTGGACCGAACCGGATGGATCGAACTTGAGTGCTAGGCCATCCTGTTGATAGCCTACCTTCCCCCTGTTCACGGTCGAATGGGAGGAAAGTGATGGCCCCGTGTACGAGACGTTGCTGCTATTGATACCAGTAATGGTGGTGGAGCCCGTGAAGTACGCTGCGAGATAGGCGTTTCCCAACGCATCAACGGTGACTTCCGGCGCACGACCTCCACCGCCAATGGTACGGGCCCAAACAAATGCACCATCGGCGGCGTATTTGGCCAAAAAGCCGCCATTTGCAGCGAGGTTCGCAGTGCCCGGACCGGGGTCGAAATCGGTGGCACTGTCAATCTTTCCAGCGACGAAGACATTACCCGCAGAATCGGTTGCTACCGCATGTCCATACTCCGACCCAGTTCCGCCAAGCGAGAACGGGAAGCCTGCTAGTAGCCTACGGTTCTCAAGATGTTCGAGTACGAGGCGTCGCTCGTTAACGAGTCTTGTGCCACCTTTGCTTAAATTAGATCTACCGATTCGTCTCATCGCATTCTCCCGTGTTAATTCGTTCTGTGAAGGTTCTTACTTTGCATGAATTCCCGCGAACCTCATCGTTTCCTGCTATGACGTTCCAGTGTTCGAAACTGGTCGTGGATCGCGATCGTGCAAACTGTTTGGCCGATTTCGTCGCCACTTTAACATGCGTCGTCGAGAGGGAATTTCGATCAGTGCGAAAGAGATAATCCTGAAAATGTACTTGCAATGGAATCCAATAGGCTTAGCCTCACGTACCAAAGACTGCTTCTTGGTAAACGCAAAATGAGAAAGCCCTCAGTGAATTCCTTAAGCAACTTGGCATTCTATTTATCGAGCAATTCCCGCCGGTAGTCTTCACTAAGATCCTGCTCGAAACTTGTGAGGTGTCCTATAGGACGACATTGCCTTCCTTGTCGCGGCGTAGCATTTTCTATGGCATCCCAAACAGTTTTTTGGCTTCGTTGCGGATTCGTTCCAGACCTTTTGGGTCCGAATTCTTGGCTCCCGCCAACTCACGACTCTGTTTGTAAAGTGAATGTGAATCGTCTTTCTGGCCCAATTGCCAATGTGCCATTGCGAGAAACAAAAGGCAAATCTCATCTTTTGACTCAGCCAAATCGATCGATTTCTTCAGCGCATCCGTAGCCTGTTGGTACTCTCCATTGCGGTACAGAGCTACACCTAGCGTTCTCCAACCTCCCGATTCGCTCGGTTGCTTCTCGCATGCGTCGCTCGCCAATTGGATAGCCTGTTTTGTATCGCGAAATGAAAGGTCATCGCATGTCGCGAGAATCCAAGCGAGATTCTCTAGTGGTCTTGCGTCAAGCGGCATCAGCTTCATTGCCTCACGGCATGCTTGCTCGGCTTCAGCGAATCGCCCCTTCACCCCGAGGCTTGCTCCCAAACCATTGTAAGCCAAACCAAGTTTTGGATCCAAATCAATTGCTTTCTTGAGTACCACGATTGACTCGTCAGTCTCGCCATTCATACCCAACATGCATCCGAGAACGGCGAATTCTTCGGCAGTGGGTGTCTTTACGCTGAGCTCAAAGTACTTCTTAATTGCATCCGCAATTTCTTGCGAATTGACAGGTTTGATGGCGCCCAAAGCTGCCGTTAAGCGCCAATAAGCGTCTGCCAGAGATGGGTAGAGTCTTATCGCAGTGCGGAATGAAACGGCGGCTGCTTCGAAATCTTCGCGTTCCATCATCGCAACACCACGCCAATAAGCACCCATGGCATCACTCTCCGTGGAGCTAATACCAAGTACTTTTGAAGCTTCGGAAATCAATTGCCGGGGCAGTCGACGCATTGGCCATTCTGCGAGCATTGCTGCTCTGGCTTGATTGTATGTTACCCTCTCCTCAAACGCACGCGCCGTGTCGTAGCGAAACCTCGCTTTTTTATCGTCGCCGAGCTGTTGGAGAGACATGGCACAAATAAGCCCCGGCGCTGCTCCACGAAGTTTTTCCGTCACATCGATCGCCGCTTGCCAATCCCCATTGCAATAGTGCGCCAGTCCAAGGGCTACTTTCATCCGGTCATCCTCTTGCCACTCGGCCTGCTGGGCAATCTTGATCGCTCTCGATACATCTCGAAAGGCTACGTTTTTGCAATTGACCAGGAACAGTACTAACGAAATCTGCCCGCCTTTGAGCGAAGGTTTGCCAGCCATAAAATATTCTTGAGACGGAATTGATGCTGCTTTTTCGTAGGCAGCAATGGCTTCCGGAAAATTTTGAGCGTCATTGTACGCATCGCCTAATGAGGAGTATGCGTTTCCCAGCGCCCACTCCACATTCGGTTCAAGTTGCATTGATTGCAATAGCTCAATGGCTGTTTGCAAGCAACGAGTTGCCTCGTTCGGCTCCCCTGTCCGAAGGTACGAAAGTCCTAGATCACTGTGCGCCAATGCAAGGCGAAGTCTCAATAATGGACTTTGATTTCTCTGGTAAGCATCTTCCCAGACGCGAATTCCATGCTGGTGACACTCTACGGAGGCATACGCTGGACCAGGTACTAGCGAGTCCAGTTTTTCCCAAAGGCTTAGCAGTCCTTTTCTAGCCCAACTCCTGTAAAGTCGCATCAATTGTTGCCGGCTTTGTTCTACTATTTTCCCTGTTTGCGTATCGGAATACGGAGCTACGAACCAACCACCTTTGAGGCGCTGCGCAACATAATCATGAAGAAGTAATTCATCGGCATCCTCATGGCGACCGAGCCAAACCAAGCATTCCGCTAGGCGACTCTCCGTTGCTAGGTCAGGTCCATCGTTTGCATGTTGCGAGCGTTTATGTTCGTCCAATCGAGTCCGAAGCAGACTTTCTAATTTAACTAGCCAGAGCTGATTCTTCTTTTTTTCATTTTGCTGAGCGTAGAATGTACAGATTCTTTGGACAAATTCGAGCTTAATCGCAGGAGAAACTTCAACGGATTTTTCAAGCGCATGGTAGGACTCCACAAGCTTCTTTTCAGCCTCGTCATAGCGACCTAGCTGAGCAAGGCAATCGCCTAGCAGGCTTTCCGTTTCCGCGATGAGCCAATGATCCTTGGGCAACCCTTCTTTTCGGGCAGCAAGGCTATCGAGAAGTAGAGCCTCGGCCTCTCTCGGAATTCCATGCCGCAGCAAATATCGCCCCATCATTGCAGAGGTCATAGCTGTCGAAAGGTGAGACTTGGATAGAGTTGCTCGCTTGTGATCCAGCGATTCCTTCAATAGAGTCAATAGATTTTCGTCCAGGAGTGGCAACTCGCTGGAAAATGCCAACATCTCTGGTACGCCGTCCAACGGACTTTCATTGAGCAGTAGTTTATCTAAGTGTTGAAAGCACAACTGATCGTATTCAAACCGCTTGCGTTGAAAAGCGATGGCTAGGAGCAAGCGAGGAAGGCTATTGTGCGATTTGTAGTGGTTCGGCCCATGTATTTTTTGGTCATTTTCCCATGCTTTTCGCATCAACTCCTCTGCCTCAGGGAGCTTGCCAAGACCAATAAGGACATCACCATACAACGCAATAAAATCCGCATTGCCAGGGTCGTCGACTTGCACAATCGCCGAATTAGACCTGAGCAGTTTTTCAGCCTCGGTCAACTTTCCTTGTTGCCACAACAAATCGGCTAACTTGAGTTTCAACTCTCTTACGCCGGGATGGTGGCGTCCAAAATTGACCTCGTAGGCCTGTAGAAGTTGTGCGGTAACTGCTTCGGCCTCTGCCAAGTGACCTTGCGATTTTAACGAATTCGCCAAGTCCGCCATCACGGCAAGAGTCAGAGAATGTCGTGGCCCTTGGACTCGCATGCGAGCTTGGAGGATTTCGCGATAGAGCCCGGCTGCCATATCAAGCTCTTTGCTGTGCTTGAAGATCTTTGCCTGTGTATAGATAGCTGACTGCGTTTCTAAATCTTCGATACCTCGCTGGTTTCGTAGCGTGACAAGAGCAGGCTTTAAGACTTCGTCGGCTTCTTGATAGAAGTCAATCGAGATTAGAATTTCAGCCAAAAAGATGGCAGCGATTGCCGTTTCGGGATGGTCGATCCCCAACGTTGACTTCCGCGACTCCAGAACTTTCCTAGCAAGAGTTTCGGCTTCACCGCGTTGCCGCGACGGATTTGAGCTTTGCGAGGGAATCGAATCGGCAACTTGCACGAGCGATTCTGGTTCGCTCGGCGGTTTCTTCATCAGTACTTTGGCGAGGCTAAGCATCGCGGCCAACGTTACAGGATCTTGGTCGCCTAAGCTTTTGGATGCTTGTTCAAGGCTCTTCCGCAGAATAGCCTCTGCTTCTGGCAAGTGATTTAGCTCATATTCCGCGAGCCCTAGACCGTTCATGCACTCCAACAAATCGGAGGCTGGGGCATTGGATTCGAGATATATTCGCTGTGCGAGCCGGAACTGGGATGCACCCTTATCGTAATCACCCAAGCGAGCATAAATTTGGCCAATCGTGCGATAGAGCGAGGCTTTCAATTCCGGATCCTGCGCAAACCACCGGTCAGCATACTGCGATGCGTTATCCAAAGCGTCTCGAAACACGTTGGCACTTTCGGCCGTGCTATTGAGTGGTTCGGCTTTCGCCAATACATAGTCGGTCAAAAACCGAGTAATGGTCTTTGCAGAAAGAGCAGAACGCTTCGCATTCTCCGCTTCTGTTTTGGCTGTTTGCTCTGCGACTCTCGCAATGTGCCTTTGCGATTGAGCCTCAAGACGTTGCTCGTCAGCGACTTGGCTTTCTCGTTTCGCGATCTTCGTCTGGCCATCTGCAATGAAAGCAAAACGTATGCTGATCGCTGTGGCAGAAAATAGGATTATCAGCAAGGCTGAAGCTGTCAGCAGCATTCCACGGTAGCGACGTGCCACTTTTTTGAATTGGTATGTTAATGATGGAGGATGCGCTTCAAGAGGCTCACCTTTTAGAAACCGATTAATGTCGTCTCGAAAAGCCAAGGCGGACTGATAGCGGCGTGTTCGATCCTTTTCGAGCGCCTTGATGGCGACCCAGTCGAGCTCTCCTCGTAAACCATGACTGAGCTTCAATCCATCGTCTCGCTGATTCGTTACCAGCGTGCTTATCGCCTCGGCGTTGAGCGTGCTGATTCGTGCACTCGGGCGCGGGGGCTCATCTTCTATGATCATGCGCCGAAGTTCGTCAAAATTGGCTTTGACTAGAGACTCTTTGGAGATCGGCGTCGTTCCCGTAAGCAGTTCGTAAAGCAACACACCCAGCGAGTAGATGTCGCTGCGTATATCGATGTCCAAGCCGCTTTGCTGTGCCTGCTCAGGACTCATGTACATCGGTGTGCCAATCACCTGGGCAAAGTTCGTGAAGACCGTCCGTTCCGTCAACTGCTGATTCGTCGCCTTGGCAATTCCAAAGTCGATCACTTTCGTAACCGCTTTGACGTCATGCAACTCGACTAACAGATTGCTCGGTTTGAGGTCGCGGTGGATAATCCCCTTTTGATGGGCATGATGCACCGCTTCGCACACACTCGAGAATAGTTCCAGGCGTTCCCGAAGAGGCAACTTATGCGCATTGCAGAACTCAGTGATAGGAATGCCTCGCACCAACTCCATCACAAAGTAGGGTCGTCCCTGTTCTGTGGCGCCTGCGTCAAGCACTTTTGCGATATTGGGATGGTTCATCATGGCCAACGCCTGCCGCTCGGCTTCGAAGCGTGCTACGACTTGCTCGGTGTCCATTCCTGCTTTGATGATTTTGAGCGCAACCTTGCGTCGGATCGGCTGCGATTGTTCGGCCATGTAGACGACGCCCA
>JBEBHM010000009.1:0-31212 GCA_040080875.1 Pirellula sp. | reverse complement strand
CCTCAGGACTTCGTCCTTGCATTTGCTGCTGCGTATTGATCCGGACGTTGCTAGTGCTTGGTCGAATACCGAAGTGGCCGAGCGTTGGTTTCGACTCTTTCCGCCCCGCGGGGCTGATCGCAAGCCCATGAAAGTCTCCAAGGAGATCATGGCGGTGAGTGTTGCCAACGTTTCCTGGATCGCTGAGACTCGCAAGCGATTGTCATCGCTTGGCTGGTTCATGAAGTGCCTCAAAGAACCGCTGGCTCGACTTGCCAACTAGCAAGATGAATGCACGGGCGCTTTTTTCGAGGGTCGGTTCAAATCGATTGCGATTCTCGATGAGGAATCGTTGCTTTCGGTTTGTGCCTACATTGATTTGAATCCAGTTGCTGCTGGTATTGCGACGACACCCGAGGAGAGTGAGCACACTTCGGTCAAGGCCCGGGTGGAGCATGTGGTGACAAGTGGACGGACCAAGGATTTGCAGGCTGCGGAGCTTGGTAGTGTGGCTGCGATGCAAGTTAGCGGTGGACTTGAAGATGACTTATGGTTGGTGCCTATCGAAGATCGGCGTGGACGCGGTGCGATCCGAGAAGGGATGCGCGATGGATTTACGTTGGGCCAGTATTTGATGTTGGTCGAGTATAGGGGTCGAATGCTGCGTGACGGAAAAGCTGCGATTTCATCGGAGGTCGCGGACATATTTGCAAGGTTGGGTTGTACGCCCGAGACGTGGGGAGTGCGGATGACGAAGCTTGCGGGAGGTCGGTTGCTCGGCCGGTTCCTGGCCGCAAGCCGCGATCGATTGCGTCAGTTGGCGAGCAAGCTGAATGTTCGGCATCTTGCCAACGTTGGCTGAGTAGCTTTTGTTTGCCATTTTGCACAAGCAGAGTCGATGTGGTGCAAACGACAGCGAGCGGGACGCGCGAGCAAGTCGAATCTACTTGACGGATCTGTCGCCAAGTCTGCGGATAGGACTGTATGATTGATTGGAACGCAGAATTCAGTCGGAATATCTTCCACTTTTGTTGTTATGCATGCGCAGACCAACTAGCCTGGTGGTCCGACTTGCAGCACCGCAAGAGGACGCGACTTGAGATTGCTCTTTCTCTCGTCGCTCACCATCGCCCAAACAATCGAACCTATAGCTGGGTTTTGATCACTCACTCAAGTCGGATCTTTCAAACTCTTCTTGATACCACGAATCTGGAACTACGGATTCGGATATTGTCTCCACGACTAGTGTTCCGCTTTCATACTCGTTTTGCCTTGCAATCCAACTTCTTACAAATTGTTCGTTTTCGTGATAGGACGACACTTTTTCGTTTTGCACCCTGGACAAGAATCCGCTATTCCTACGGAGCGATTCCGTGTGTGAAATCCACGATTCGAAAGCACCCTTAAGTGTGACCTCGTCTTCGATTTTCCATAATCCACACGACGCTGACCTTTCCGAGACCGATACGTAATCTCTCAATTGGTCAGCGTATTCGTTTGCCATGTCGAGCAATAGCGACATGCTCTCCACTAGCTTCGCTTCCGAGTTTTTGATTTCCGATCTCAAAGAAATAAGAGTTTTGGTGGTCTCTATCGCGCTATCGAGCGATCGCATCCGTTCTTGCCAGTAAGCGAAAAGCCTGTCGACGACACTGGCAGAGTTTATCGAAAGCTCTTTCATTTTTACCCCCATTATTGCAAAGCGTCCACCTTTTATTAAGTTTACGTCGAACGGAGCGGTTTGTCCAAGTTAATGATTCGCCTAAATAATCGGGCGATTCCGTTGACCAGACGTGTCCCTGGCCCGATGAAGCTAGCATTGAACGTCAGTTCTAGTCCAAGCCTGTGACCGACGGTCTACTTTTCCTTGTGAAATCTAAGCCCGCCAAGAATGCGTGAGGTTGTCGCGATGAGCGAGTTTGTGCAAAAGTGGCTCAGTTTCTAATCGCGAATGCACACAGACCTTGGTCGGGATTGTCACCGATTCAATTTCGCCATTTCGTGACGCACGCTCGCGCCTTCCGTTTCTTGAGCCCATTCTTAATTTATTATGTCTCGGTTTGTTTAGAATTGGGTACGGTCGTAATCCGTTCCCCACCGAGGTAGACAATTGAATGAGTGAGCAAAGGAATTCGAAGGCTAGCATGCTACAACTCGCCAAGGGGGGAGACAATTTAGCGATCGGCCAAGTCCTTGATGGGTTTCGCACCTACTTGACGCTTTTAGCAAGAATTCAGATCGGTCGACGGCTGCAATCCAAGGCGGATCCCGACGATGTAGTGCAAGAAGCTTTCCTGGATGCCCATCGACAGTTTTGCCACTTTCGAGGAGAGACAGAGGATGAGTTAGCAGCGTGGTTGAGGAAGATCATGGCAGGACATCTGGCACAATTGGTTCGACGTTACTGCGCGACGGAAGCTCGCGATGTGCGGCTTGAGTATTCTATCGAACAAGACCTCGGCTCATCTTCCGCTCGATTGTCGAGAGGATTGGCCAGCCCAGAATCGACGCCCAGTGAAAAATTGCGGCACCGCGAGGATCTTCTTGTTTTGGCGGAAATGCTTGAAGCACTGCCCTCCGATTACCGCGACGTCATTGTCATGCGACAAATCGAAGGATTGTCATTTGGAGAGATCTGCAAGCGAATGGATCGCAGTGAGGACAGCGTGCAAAAACTATGGGTCCGAGGGCTACAAGCGTTGAGATTGCTCATTCAGCAGAAGACAATCTAGCATAGGCGAGCGGCAGGTACGTTTTTAGCTAAATTTTTCTTCACGGCGGCGGATTCGCACAACGCGAACAACCTGTCTATTGGAGTTGGAGCCCGGCACAATATTACAACCTTTGGGGTACGCGATGCCCATTCGCAATACGAACACTGACCGAACCGAGGCTTTTGAACGCGACGTTGACTCCAAGCTGGCCGCTGCTTTGAACGAGTACCAGCGAGCCGTCGACTCGGGCACACCCATTGCTTTGGACGATTTGCTGACTCGCTATCCAGATATCGAAAAGCAACTTATGGACTGCCTGACTGCTATGCAATACGTCAACGCAGCAGTCTCCCCAAACATTAACCGTCAAACCGTTGTTCCGACATTAGTACCGGGCAGCGTCATAGGTGACTTTCGAGTCGTTCGCGAAATCGGCCGGGGCGGAATGGGAGTCGTCTACGAAGCACGACAATGCTCGGTAAAACGTAGCGTCGCGCTCAAGGTTCTTCCGTCCTTTGGGGCCGAACATACTCGAGCAGTGCAGCGTTTCCACAACGAAGTGCAAGCCATCGGAATGTTGCAGCACCCGCATATCGTACCCGTTTACGCAGTCGGCCAGACCGAGGGTGTGCATTACTATGCCATGCAACTCATTTCTGGGAAATCGCTATCCGATCTGTTGGATCACGCCATGGGCTCTCAAGAGCCTGTTGGTTTCAGCACCGATAGTCAACGACAGAAAGAAACAGACGTTTTTACAAAGGATCAAGATCCAGATTCCAAGCATCCCGTGTACAAAGCCGTGGATTCGTTGGATTCGGATGAAGAATCAGAACTACTGCGTAAAATCAGTTTGCCCAAGGAGGTGGCTCAAATGATTCTCGATGCGGCAGACGCACTCCAGCATGCGCATGACTCTGGAATCGTTCATCGCGATATCAAGCCGAGCAATCTTCTCTTGGACAAGAAAGGGGAATTGTGGGTCGCCGACTTTGGACTCGCGAAACTTCCAGGGAGCGAGTTGACAGCCACCAATGACTTGCTCGGCACGTTGCGATACATGAGTCCGGAACAGATTGCCGGTCGGACCGTGGACGGTCGCACCGATGTCTACTCTCTGGGGGTGACTTTGTATGAACTCATCACCGGAGTTCCTGCTTTTGATGCGGAGGATCGACGCGCCCTGCTTCGCAAAGTCATGGAAGAAGAGCCCATGCTACCGCGTCGTCGAAGGAATTGCATTCCTCCTGACCTCGAGACGGTATGTCGCAAATCCATGGCCAAAGATCCGAACGAGCGGTATCAAACGGCAGGTGAATTTCGCGACGACCTGGAACGCTTTCTGTACGACAAGCCTATTGTAGCTCGACGAGCGACCTGGATCGAACAATCGATCCGATGGAGTCGACGCTATCCGTTGGTCGCGGGACTGCTGGCGGCTCTTTTGATCGCTGTATCGGGTCTAGCCTTTCTCAGCAGCACCTTGGTACGAACCAATAGTGATTTGCAAGTTGCAGTGGATCGCGCTGACGATGCACGAAGGCAGTTGTTTAAAGCGCTTGACTCGGTCATTTCCGGTGGCGCCGAGGACCATCTAAGTGGCCAGAAAGAAATCTCTCCTCGCCAACGGCAGTTTTACGAAACCATTGTTAAACAGTTTCAATTGCTCGCTGACACAGCGCCCAGGGATGACAACACACAAATCGAAGTGGCCGCAGCGTTGACCGCCCTCGGAGGACTGAAGAGTAGAATTGGTGACTTAAATGAAGCCGAGGATATTCTCCAGGATGCCATAACCCGGCAACGATCGATCTTACAACGTCGACCAACGCATCTTGAAGTGGTAACGGGTTTGGCAAAGAGCTATTGGAATCTGGGAAATGCGCTGGAAGAAAAAGATGAATGGGAGAAAGCGACCGAAGCGTTTGAAACGACCATCGATCTGCTCGTTCCGATTCTGCAGGATCACCCGGACATGCTTGGCGATCACCGAGTTCTCGCTTCTGCTCAAGTCAGTTTAGGGATCAACAAGCAGGCCTATGGCGATGTTGAAATGGGAATGGACTCCTTTCAAGCGGGTTTACGCACTTTGGAAACGATACTCTCACAAGTGCCCAAAGATGCATGGGCCCTCTATTCGAAAGCCGATTGCTTGCATCTCATTGGCCGAGTCTTTGCTTATCGAGGCGAGGCTTCGAAAGCCAAGTTATCCTATGATCAAGGTCTTGAAGCGATTGCTCCTTTGGTCGCCAATTCCGAAGCAGAATTGCATTTTAGAACGATCGCGGCCAAGCTGCATATTAGTCGCGCGATGGCAATGCGGGAAATCGATTCCGGTCGCTCAGCGGGAGATGAACTGGCGGTTGGAATCAATGGGTTACAGAACATTTTGACGCAGTCCGTTGGCAACCACTCGGTTCGGCGCCAATTGGGCCTAGCCCTGCTTCACGCAGGGCAGTGGTCGCATCGCGATGGAGATTTGGATCATGCAATCCAACGATTTCACGAAGCAGAAGAGGCATTCCTGAAGTTAGTAGCCGATCAGCCAGATAGGCCCAATCACCAACACAATTTGGCATGGTTGTATGAAGAGCGATCGCGGGTGTTGACGGAGCTGAATCGCCATGATTCGGCACGACAGGATATGCTCGAGAGCCTACGAATTTGGAAGCCTCTGAGCGCTCAGTACCAGTCAAAGAACCCCTGGTACTTCTTGGGCGTTTCCGATACGCTCGCCAACCTGCTCCAGCTTCCTCCGGAACAGTGTGTTTATTGCACCGCAGAACAGCGAGAGGCGGCATCGGCTGAGGTAGTCGAGTATTTACAAAGGGCATATGCAGCAGGCTGGCGTCCAAGCGCGCGTACTCGCCAGGAATATTCGTCTGCCAACAAATGGGAAGCTTTTCGAACTCGCAAGGACTTCGCTAGCTACCTTGCCTTGATTGAAGAACTAGCTGACGAAGCCGATCGAAAAACTTCGCAAGACGAACGGATCATTAAATGACTGGCGAACCGTCACTCGATAATGACGCAAAACTTGCTTTAGCCGTGGCCGAGTATCAGGCACTGCGGTTCCAACACCTCAAGCGAACGACCGAATTGCGAAGTGGGCTGGCAGCGGATGTCGCCTACACCCTTAGGCGAGCGGCAGGCTGAAAACTACCTGCCAAAAGGTAGTAGGCACATTCCATGTGCCGTAGTTTGCTGCGGACGGCACATGGAATGTGCCTGCTACTTTGGTACTTTGCTATGTTGGTGCTTTCGAACCTGCCGGTCGCCCTATCGCGTTTGGCGACAAGAATCCAGCTCGCGATCCTCGCGACAGTGGCAAGCCTCGCATCGAAATCCGCAACCCCACATCGATGTCGATGTCGATATGCGAATGGAGCTCATCCAACCGATAGGGCTGAATCAGCATGGCATCTCGGCCTTAGTTAGGCTTCTCGCTACGGTCAGATTTGTCGGTTTTTTTGATTTTTGCGCGTCGGACGACTGGCAGGTCAACTTAGCAAATTGGATCCGCTAAGTGCCGAAATACGGCGTACTGCTGCGGTGATTTACTATCGACTTGGACAATGGCAGAGTCATCGTGGAATCGCGGAATCCATTCAGAACTTTCAACGATGGTTGAATTTCCGCAAGGAGGCAATTTCGGCAGATACGAAAAACGATCGTAAGCGACTGGACCAGATGCTCGCAAGTGCAGCAGTAGGCAACATCGAGGTCGCATCGACACTCATCGACGAGTATGTCGCGAATGCGAAGATCGACAACGAAATGCGAGTGGATATCGCACGCGCTGCCTCCCGATTGTCAGGTTTTGTTGAGTCGATCAACGAAAACAATTGGGCGGATACCGCAACGAACATGTTGCAAAAAGCCATCGATTCCGGTTATTCCGATCCAATTTATTTTGGATCCGAGTTGGACTTTTCCAACTTACGTGATAAACCGTCCTTTACAAGACTTATCCAACAACTTGATCGCACTGAGCGATCGTCCAACGCACCCCTTTAATAATTTCAGGTGGTATCCACCAATGTTAGAAATGTGAGATCTAGCATGGCTTGAAAACCGATTAACCATTCAAAATTGTCTTCCCTAACTCTTGAACGCCTGGAGGATAGAACAGTCCTAGTGCCGTGAGGGTGCCGGTCGAGCCACACTTTCACTACTGGTTAGGTTTGCTCGCCGCAGCCACGGCGATCAAGGCCTGTCGGATATGTTCGTCCGACGCGAATTGAGCCGAAAAAATATGTCGGACGATCCCTTCTGAATCGATGACGTAAGTGACCCGCCCCGGAAATAGCCCCATCGTCTTTGGAACCGCAAATGCATTGCGGAGTGAGCCGTCTGAGTCGCTGATCAATGGGAACGACAACTTGTTCTGCCTCGCGAACGCTCGGTGGCTTTCGTCGGTGTCGCTGCTGATGCCGATCACGTCCGCCCCGGCGTCGAGGAATTGTTCATACGAGTCGCGAAACGCACAGGCTTGTTGTGTGCAAATCGTCGAGCCGTCTTTTGGGTAGAAGAATAACGCTAACGCTCGCTTCCCCAAAAAATCAGCTAGACAGATTTTCTGGCCGTCGGAAGTTGTCGCGGAAAAGTCCGGTGCGTGGTCGCCCACTTCTAATGTCGACATGTTTGTTTCACCTGCAATGAGTTCTTCGGTATGCCTCATCCGAACAGCGTGGGGCCGCGCGATCAGAATTGCTCCGCATGTCAGGATGCAGATCCCTGCGGCCCACCAACCTGTTTGACCACCGATGCGCCGAATCGGTGCAAACGCTTGTTCTGGAGCAACGGCCACCGTGATCGTGCGCGAATCCACGAGTCGCGAACCAAATCGATCACCACCCCATGATTGCGACTTACCGGCCGATGAGAGCGCGTCAGACCAGCGGGTTTCAGCAAATTCTCGATCCTCATTCACCAGAGCTCTAGCAATGGCGTCACGAACGAAACGGGGGCGCACGGCAAACACCGATTGGGCCAAGTTGTTCGAAACGAGCGTCGGATTCCGAAGGCTTTCGACAAGTTTCCGACCGACTCTTGCGTAGAGCGGTGTCACCAGTCCCAACCAGAGGCTGGATAGGTAGGGGGTCAGCAGGGGCACAGGGATCATCCACCTAGTCAACCCGCGCTGCCGGGCATACTCTTGCATGATTTGGCCATAAGATACCTGGTCGGGACCGCCGATCTCGTAAACCTGCGAAGCAGAGGTCGGAAGTTGCAACGCGGCGAGGAGATACGCCAGTAAGTCTTCGATGGCGAGCGGTTGGGCCTGCACCTGCACCCATCGAGGGCAGATCATGATCGGGAGTCTTTCGACCAGCGCACGGATCATCTCAAATGACAGGCTACCGGAACCGATCACGATCGAGGCACGAAACTCAATCACGTTCGAGTGGTGAGCACGCAACACATCTCCCGTCTCCTGTCGACTGCGGAGGTGTTTCGAAAGCTTCTCGTTTGGATTGCCGAGTCCACCCAGATAGACCAGACGTTGGACTCCACCTCGGGTAGCCGCCTTGGCGAAGTTCTCCGCCGCGATCCGATCCTGCGATTCGAAATCCCGATTATCCCCCATCGAATGAACGAAATAATAGGCAGTTGTTACTCCCTCGAATGCGGTTTGAAGAGATTGGCAATCAAAGACATCTCCTTGAACAACCTCAGCGGTGACATTGAGCCGACCCTGCAACGCTTCTGGCCTCCGAGTCACACAGCGAACGCGGAAACCCTGTGTTGCAGGAGCGACAACAATCGCCCGCCTACATAACCCGTGGCCCCGGTCAATAAGATCAACCCCGTCATCCTCGAATCCTATCTGCGTCGGAACCGGACTTGCTGTCCAAATTGTGAATGCGATTCCTTAGCAACTTTTGCAACCGGATTCTCGGCACAGACTTAACTGAAATTGTCATAAACGATGAAAGTTTCACGATCAGGTCGCGTGTTCACGTTCACGGGAGACGAACATATCGATGAGCATTTGCTCTCGTGGCTTCATGAGACGGGTCATCTCCGCGGTAAGACGTGCCCCAACCCGCCATCGACGCCAATCACCTGACCAGTGATCCAGTCGTTCTCCGGGTCGTCGTATGAGCTGGTTTCAGTAAAATCGATCCGATGCAATTGACGAGAGCATGATAACCGCCTTGAGCGCCACCGGTTCGCAACGCCTCTTCCAATGCTTGAAAACTGGTCAGGTTCACCGTAACAAACGGCTCACCGAGTTCCTCGGAAAGTGCCTGTAGTTTCTGCTCGTTGCGTCCAACGAGAAGAACGTGATTGCCGTGCCGGACCAATCGCCGCGCCAGAACACTGCCGATTGTCCCGGTGGCACCGAGAATTGCGATCAAACTCATGGGTTCCGATCCTCGGCAAGTTGCTGCTGGTTGTAGAGCGTCGTGGTCCTCCCAGGTTCGACCGCGATTCGATGTGAAACTTAACGCCGATTCATTTTATTTCGCAAGCGTCCTGCCGAGGTTTTCAAAAAGATAGAGACCTGACTTGCCAGGACAAACGAGATCGATGTCACCGTCCTTATCGATATCGATGGCTGCCATCTGCAAGCCAGTTCCGGCGCTCCCTTTTGGAAAGTCTTTTAATGCCCACCGGTCTTGTGCCTTGGCAGGAGCGTTCAACGCTGGTCCACCGCGAAAAATCGTCTCCTTGTTCCATTTTTCTTTTGAACGATCGTATCGATATGAAAATACGACGGGGGCTTCGATATCGCCCGGTTCTACTTCATGAGCATAAACACGCTTTCCGGTTATCAACTCTTCTTCGCCTGTTCCATCCAAGTTCGCGTAAAGCAGAGTATGAACCTGAGAAAATGTGCCATCAATCTCGAACTTCTTCCATTCGCGTTTTCCATCAGCCGTCTTGGTTTGCTTTAGCCAATACAAACCGAAGCCGTGTCCCATTCCCCATACGATGTCGGTCTGTTGGTCACCGTCGATATCCCGTCCATGAATGAAGATACCAGCTGCTCCTAATTGAAACTCAGCATGGAATGGCCATTCGTTGCTGGATGCGTCGGCGGGTCGTTCGTACCAGCCCTTGGGAGTAATGATATCGGTCCGCCCATCGCCGTTGATATCGCCCGCGCCAACACCATGTCCAGCCCCTTCTTTACCCAGATCATGCTTCGTCCAAACGACTCGCGGTTTTTGTTGAGTCAATTCATACCAAACGACATTCGACATTACGTTAGGAAGAAAGTCCGGTTTTCCATCACCATTGATATCGACCAGCTCACCGGTCTCCATACTGCCGGGCAGATCGATTTCGTGTTCGATCCAAGCTTGCGTTGCGTCCTTGCCTGGGTTCTCAATCCAACCCACACGTTTCCCGAAGTAATTGCAGGTTACGATATCGATGTGTCCGTCCCCATTGACATCCAAGGGTGAATCGCAGAAGTCCTCGTAGTAGTGGGGATTCGTACTTGCGGGTACTTCGCGCACTTTATGACGAGTCCAATTGGGCGCTGCGTACCATGAATCACCAGAAAAGATATCGATTTTGCCATCGCCGTTGAAATCCGCAGCACCACATGCTTCGAAAGGTGACTGGTCATTAATCGAATGCAACTTCCATTGGATCGGAGCGATTGCGTTCTGACCGTGCGCGTGGAACACGATTCCTCCTAAAAACGAAAAAATTATCGTAGTTCGAAAAACACACCCACCAAGGCATCGACCAAATCTAGTTTTCATGTAGCTCTTTCTCCGTTTCAAATAACAAGTGACAGTACATCTTATCGATTCTGGGTGTACGAAACACTTAGGAGGAACGACGAAACAAAATCGAGTTTCTCTCCAGGATCACAGTACCGTATTTCCCGTCGCAATCAATAAAGAAAACCTTTTTGCCGCGTTTAAGTAACGAGACAAGTTCGAGTTCGGAGATTGTAAACGGTTCCAACGCGTGAACTCTTCCATCCACAAGAATCCCGATGAGTGCTATCGCTGCAGGAAAATCCTTGAGTGATCCACGAGGCAGTCCCGTCGGATCCCAAATTGCCTTTCATTTTGACGCTTTTCGCTGATCGCCAGCACGAAAGACATTAAGAATCGTACTCGTTCTCGAGGATCGGCTGGGTTTTCGAGTACGAGTACCGCAATAGCTGAGCGAGTACGAGTACGAAAAAAAATAGGAATGTCCTCGCTTTCGATGTCGAGTGACCTGGCGATTGGCAAGACGTGTTTTAATTTTGCAGTAATTGCTTACGGATGGGTCGTTGATTTCGATCGTGAAAGGTACCGAGGGCTCACCATTGGGTTTTGGCGGGATCCATTCCTTCGAAGGCAATGTCGGTTATAACGTTAGAGCGAATATGTTTAAGCCCAATTATGGGTCACGCGTGTCGATGAGCGGTCGTTCCGATTAGGAGTTTATGATGACGAGCAGGAAGCCAACCTTATCAGCAGACCATTTTCGACTCGCCGTGGAAGCCGCTCCGGTGGCCATGCTGATGGTGGACAATCAGGGTGCTATCGTGCTGGTCAATCGGCAGACCGAACAGATGTTTGGTTATTCGCGGCAAGAATTGCTTGGCCAGTCTGTGGAAATGCTGGTGCCACAGCGATTTCGCGATCGCCATCCTCAGTTGCGTTCGGGTTATTTCGACGCTCCACAAACGCGATCCATGGGGGCTGGCCGCGACCTGTATGGTCTGCGAAAGAACGGCCAAGAAGTGCCTATCGAAATCGGCCTCAATCCGATCATGACCGCGGAAGGTGACTTCGCTCTCGCTTCTGTGATTGACATAACGGAACGGCGTCAAGCGGACGAGGCTCGCCAGCATTTGATAGGAGTCATCGAGCACTCGGACGACGCAATCATCAGCAAGGATCTTCAGGGCACCATCCGCAGCTGGAACCAGGGGGCAGAACGGATTTTCGGTTACTCAGCGGAAGAAGCGATTGGGCAGTCAATCACGTTGCTGATCCCGCCGGACCGCTTACACGAGGAAGATGACGTTGAGAATAAACTAAAGCGCGGCGAGTCGATCGAGCATTTCGAAACCGTGCGGTTGCGCAAAGACGGGAAGTTGATTGATGTCTCGGTCACCTACTCGCCAATTCGCGACTCGAGCGGGCGAGTTACCGGAGCCTCGAAGATCGCTCGCGAAACCACCGATCGCAAGCGTGCTGAGAAAGTACTCGAGGAGCGAGCGCGGCTAGCAGAACTGACAGGCTCGGTTGGTGTGGCAATGACCGAAGAGGGCGATCTGCCGCAAGTACTCCAGCGCTGTGCCGAAGCGCTGGTCCATTATCTGGATGCTGCTTTCGCTCGAATTTGGACCCTCGGTGAATCTGGCGACGTACTTGAACTGCAGGCCAGCGCGGGCATGTACACGCATCTTAATGGGCCGCATAGCCGCGTGCCCGTCGGGAAATTCAAGATCGGCCTGATCGCCAAGGAGCGAAAAGCTCACCTTACCAACCAAGTGCTCGGCGACCCTCGAGTTGGCGACCAGGAATGGGCCAAGCGCGAAGGCATGGTTTCCTTTGCGGGCTACCCGTTAATTATCGATGGAGAAGTCGTTGGCGTCATGGCCTTGTTTGCGCGGCAACCACTTCGGGAAGCCACGCTCGACGCACTGCGTGCCGCAGCAGATGCGGTCGCCGTGGGGATTCGGCGAAAAAACGCGGAGAAGGTTTTGCAACAATCCAAGGTAGCTGCGGAGGCGGCGAACCAAGCCAAGAGCGAGTTTCTGGCGAACATGAGCCACGAGATTCGCACGCCGATGAACGGTATTCTCGGCATGACACGGTTGGCCTTGGAAACCGAGCTGACTACCGTACAACGTGAATATTTGGAGATGGCCCATCGCTCTGCCGAATGTTTGCTTGACATCATCAATGACATTCTGGATTTTTCCAAGATCGAGGCCGGCAAGCTTTCGCTCGACCTCATGCCTTTCTGCATAGGAGATTGCACCGAGAACGTGGTCAAGGATCTGGCCATTCGTGCCCATGCCAAAAATCTCGAACTGATCTGCACCGTCGATGACGATATTCCACCGACCCTCCTAGGCGATCCTGGACGCCTTCGCCAGGTGCTCATCAACCTCGTCGGCAATGCGATCAAGTTTACAGAAAAGGGCGAGGTGTCACTTAGCGTACAGACCGTCTCGACAACAAACGATCAGGTGTGGTTGAAGTTCGCGGTCAGCGACACCGGCATGGGTATCGCCGGGGACAAACTCCAGCATATTTTTGAAGCATTCGAGCAATCGGATACATCCATCACGCGAAGCCACGGAGGCACGGGCTTGGGATTGACCATCTCTCGCAAACTCGTCTCCATGATGGGAGGCACGGTCGAGGTGGAAAGCGAGTTTGGCCTTGGCAGTACGTTTTATTTCACTGTTCCGTTCGCAGTGTCCAGTTCGCCACCGGTCTTGCTACCGGAAAACTCGGTCCCCGAATTTCGCGATTTGTCAGTGCTGATTGTGGACGACAATGCTACCAATCGACGCATCTTGCACGATACGCTCGTCCGTTGGCAAATGCGGCCACGTTGTGTCGCTAGTGGTGCCGAGGCGCTGCGGGCGATGGACGAAGCCGCCACTCGCAACTCGAAATTCTCTTTGGTCCTGCTCGATGCGATGATGCCAGAGATGGATGGCTATACGGTTGCCGAAGCACTTCGCAGCAACGCTACGTACGATGCAGTGACGATCATGATGCTTTCGTCAGCCGATCACCAGAATGGCGTTTCCAGATGCCAATCCATTGGCATTCAGTCCTACCTCACCAAGCCGGTCACGCCGTCCGCACTGTTTAATGCAATCGCGATCGCGTTGGGTCAACACGGAGTCAAGCATAGCTCTGCTCACAAATCAGCGACGCTTGCGACAGATCGCCGACTACCCGGGAAAGACGCTCGGGACGCATCCGTTACATCCGATGCAGCAAGTGCATCCGTTGCAGCGAGTGCAAAGGTCGCGACCGGCGTACGCATTCTGCTTGCGGAGGACAACATCATTAACCAGAAAGTAATCCTCGCGACACTCGGAAACGAAGGCCATCAAGTCACCGTAGCGCAAAATGGGGAGGAGGCGGTGGCGGCCGTCAGTACTAAGCCATTCGACGTGGTGCTGATGGACTTACAGATGCCCAAACTGGATGGCGTCGCGGCAACCGCGGCTATTCGAGAACGCGAAAAGAAGACTGGCCACCACATTCCGATCATCGCGATTACGGCCCATGCGATGCAGGGTGACCGCGAACGCTGTTTGGCAGCTGGAATGGACGAGTATGTTTCCAAGCCAGTCCGACTGGAAGAACTTCGCCAAGCGATCAAGAACTGCATGTCCTTGTCGACCGCAACAACGACCACAACCAGACCGGAGTTTTCGTCCCAAAAAACGGCGAGCAAAGCAATGCTTGATCGAGAGTCCCTCATGGCTCGAGTCGGTAACGACGCGGACTTGTTAATCGAGATTTTACAGATCGTCCCGGTCGAGTTAGCTAGATTGATGGACGAAGTTCGAGCGGCTACAGCGCGGCAAGACGTTGTCAGACTTAAAGAAATCGCCCACACGGTGAAGGGTGCGGTTGGGAATCTCAGCAGTACGAAGGCTTACGAAGCGGCCTCGCGTCTCGAAGAGTTAGACACGGACAGCAGAGTCGACCTTGTCGAGAAGGCCGTGCTTAATTTGCAAAGTCACATTGACGGACTATGCATGGAGGTCGGCGATTTCTGCCAGACACTGACGCGCTAGTTTACTCAAGGCATGCGCTGAGGGTTGCATTCACGGAATTCGAATGATCGAGTCGGCTCACGCAGGCAAAGGTGTCTTCGCATAGGGCTTGCATACGCGTAGCCGATATTAGGATGTCATGCAGTTCCAAGCATTCGCCTTCGTCGATCTTGTCACACAATCTTCGTGCATGGCGTTGCAATTCATTCAATACAAGACGTAACGTTTCTTGATTTTGAATGGCGCTCGTGGTGCGATCGGGCTCCTTGTTGAACTTGCTCCTCTGCTGTTGTTCGAGGGCGCGGTTGCCAAGCCATCGTAATAGAGTGGCCCGACTCACCATTCCGACGGGTCGCTCTCCTTCCAAAATCGCGAGACGTCGCACCGATACCCGCATCAGGAACTTGAACGCCGCCGAGGCGGACGCATGCACATCCAAACACGCTGGTTTGGACATAACACAGTCGCTCAAACGCGTTTGCCAATCCTTTCCACTGCAGAGCCTTTTGGAAATCTCTTCCTCACTCAGGAAGTCAATCAATCGTCCTTCCGGGTCTACAACCGGTACCGCGTCCAGGTGCAGATCCAAAAGAAATCGTGTGGCCTCAAACAGCGTTGCGCTGCCAGATAGAGTTGCTAGGATTGGGGTCATGATCTCGGCAACAGTAATGTGCGCTGGGATTCCCAATTTCGAGGCTTCCAGATCGGCGCGAGCGCCGCTGAGGTGGCTAGCGACCATCACTCGGTTCCGCCCAGACTGTTTGGCAAACAGTAGACATTGATCCGACTCCTCGATCAGTTCATTTGGTTTGGCCATGGTTTCGAGATGTTCGGCTACTCCCAAACTGACGGTCACCTGCACAGTCGCATCTCCCGAAGAGATTTTCAAGTTTTCGATTTTTATGCGAATCTGCTCCGCCCAATGTGCTGCCTGACTTTCATTCGTTTCCGGTAGCAGCGCGCAGAATTCTTCACCTCCGTAACGCGCTATGACATCGCTCACACGCGATCCTTGACGCAGGACATCGGCAACGCTAGCAATCACCACATCGCCAACTAGGTGCCCATGGGTATCGTTGATTTTCTTGAAATAGTCGATGTCAAGCATGACACACGATAATGGACCTTGAAACCGATTCGAGCGGCTCCATTCGCGATCTGCTTCCTCGGTGAGCGCATGACGATTCAGAAGCTTCGTCAACGAGTCGCGACTAGCTAGAGCTTGAATCTCGGCCTGCAGCTCCGTCACGGTGCGTCCCACTTGGACACGCGCCAGAAGTTCGCTACGGTCGAAGGGCTTCGTAATGAAATCGTTCGCTCCGGCTTGCAGGCCGGACACAATGTCGGCCTTTGTATTGCGAGCGGTTATGAGAATCACGTAACAAGGTGTATTGGTGCGCAATTGACGCAACCGGCGGCAGATTTCGATTCCTTCCAAGCCCGGCATGCCCCAATCCAAAATGGCCAAGCGCGGAGCATCGTTACTCTGCAACAACTCCCAGGCTGTGTTACCGTTGTTCGCCGAAACGACTTCATAACCCGATTTGCTAAGCACACCCCTCAACATTCCGAGGGAAAGCCCATCATCGTCCGCAATCAATATTTTTGTCGACACAATCGTTTTACCGCCTTGGCTACGCGCCTGGCATGCAATCCGACTCACTGGGAAACTTTGCATCGCATGACAAGTGCTGAAAAGTAGCTCAAGATTCATCCGCATCCCGGTGGATCCGATTTACTTCATCGAATTCTCCAACCTAACAAGACCGATTGTATCGATATTGTGGCCCGCCCACTTGCCTTACCCCACATGGCGCATGACTGATTCCACCGATGGGAAGTTGAAGGGCAGCGAGTAAGAGACATTTCTAAACGAGAACATTGTCTTCACGCCACGGTTCGGTTGCGTGCGCGATTGCGAGTAGTTTGGATCGGAAGTTCCTTTCGACAATTTGTTCTCTGGCTTCTGTGGGGCGAGCGCTTCTGGATTCTAAGGCGTATCCGAATCAGGAGCCGCCCGAATGCTGGCTGGCAGCAGTTTGAAATTCATTTCAACGGGATAACCCACGAGGACAGCTTCAGACTTTTCAAGAGTAGTCGTTCCGAGAATAGAATTCGTATCGGCGCCTTTCGCATTGTCGCGGTGAAGTGTCATCACAACTGGCAATTGGTCGGCAATGAAACGGGGCGGGTTGCGAACGGTAAACGTCGATTGCCATGTCGATTCTTCCGGGGTAGCAAACGACGGAATCCCAAATACCAACACATATCGTCCTGACAGGTCAGAGTGAGTTTGGGCCAGCTGATATTGCCCACTCGGACTGGATTTGAACGGGACATGAGCCTGCACGTTGGCTCCTAAAACTGGCTTACCATTCGCGGTGATCATGCCAGTGACGATGAATTCGCGAACTCCGTCTTTGGCGCTGTCGATGCAGGAGGTTTCATGTTCCCACCACTTAAGCCAGGCTTGTCGCGACTCGCGATCGACGCCGTCCCCGAAGTTCAAACCGGTTATCATTCGTAACTCCGCGGCGGCTTCTGCGGTTATTGTTCGCTGCTTGATGGACGCGATGTGACCGTTGATCTTTTCGAATGGAAATGTTCGCGAAGTTCTATTGGTCGGTTCGACTTTTTTCAAGAAATTATCGATGAATCGATCTGTCTTTGCTGGATCGAAAGCGTCCTTGATTTGATCCGGCGACGCGAATCGAGCGCCCTCAGGTTCTTGCATCCACAGCTCGCGGAACTTGGATTTGAGTTCTGGGTCAGTGATCTCGAAATCTCCGGCTTGCTCTCGCTCTTCCAGCCACTTCTTCATGCCATCAAACGCGACGGCTCCGAATGGCGACAAGAGGACACGACCGCCATGCTTCTCGAATAAGTGTCGATTGAGTTCTGCAGGAAGCACAAAGAAACGCGCCATCCGACGGTTCCGCTCATCCTGGATCTTCGCACTCAACTCATCGGCGCGATCGAGACCATGTTTGCGACAATAGTCTTCCATCAGCGGCTGGTGCAACAGTCGCTTCAGGTTGTCGTCGGTGCTGGTATTTTTGTTGAGATCACTGTCCAGAATCGGCTTGCCAAGAATGGTGCCGAGTTTCCTTCCAGACGCCATCCGCGGCGGGACACCGATCGCGTTCGGATTAGCATCCAGGAACCGTTGCAATTCCCCTTCGGCACTCTCTTCGGTCTCGAAATCGATATCGATGACAAGCCAGCCTTGTTCGCTCATGGTAAGTGCCAGCACCAGGAAGCCATCGCCCTGACCGTTGGGTTGCTTTTTTGAGAGCTTCACCCCTTCCGAAGTGGCCAGAGCTTTCGTCGGCTTTGTGGGGTCATTCACATAGACCGACTTCATGGCCAATCGTTGGACATTCAGTTGTCTGGGAAACGTTTCGATTTGTTTGGGATCCGCTGGAGCGTCCGTTGCCAACGATGCGGCATGAGCAATTCGTCCAGCAAGGGCCGCCGCGACGTACGCTTCGACAACCGAGCGGGCGTTCTTGCGATCTACCACCACATCGATGATTTCCGCAGCTTGATCTGCGTCCCTCTGCGATGCAGGCAGTGGACTAAAAGAATTAGCTTCAGCTGCCGACGTTGACTCAGCCGAAGTGGTCTCGAGGCTGGGAGAGTGCGCTGCGGATTCGATGGAAGTCCATTGTTTGGCTGGGTTGAGCAACTCATCGACGCGTTGATCAACGATCTCCGATAAGCTGGCCTCGCGTTCGGACAGCCTCTTCTTCATCGCTTTTGACTTTATCTCCAACGACGCGAGTTCCCCTGAGTACAGATCTTGCCGAGCCTTGAAGGCTTCCAGTACGACGATGCGCAACTCAGATCGCAGAGTTTTCTTAACCTCTGCGTCGTCGCCCCCTTCCGACTGCAGGAGCCTTTTGCGAATGACCTCGGCTCGTTCAATGCTGTTCTTTTCAGCCATCGCGGCTTTCGAGCGAAGTTCTACGAGTCGCGAGTCGCGGACGTCATCGCCGAGTAGCTTTTTTCCCGCCTGTGCATCAAAAACCTGCTGCATTGCCGGACTGGGTGGATTTACGACGACGTCTCCCTTTCCATGGGGTACCTGCAATGTTGCATACCAGACCGTCAATCCCGCCACCAGCGTGATAGGCATGATCAACAGGATCAACAGGATGAGCAGAACTGTCTTCCAAAATGGTGTCATGATTCGGTCTCCTTTGGGAGCGTTGGAATTGCGTTGGTTGGCTCGGATGGATTGGATGGGTCCAAAGGTGGCACGATCACAGGCACGACGTCCCAGTCGGTCTGTATTTGTCGGCCGATTCGATTTGCCTCATCCTTGAGGTCATTCATTGGCGAGTCGATGGCCTGCCAGTTCGACTCTTCGTTAGCCGGGAAGTAGATGGGCGGCGAATGGCCTTCATCCGCACTCAGGAACGTTGGTTGGCGAGGTTGCGTGATCAGAGTCGTGACCCCGATTCCCACAATCACGATCGACAGCAAAGCGATGGCACCGACGAGATACTGTGGCTCTATTCGTTTTCTCGGCTCGACGAGCGACTGGGGGAGCCGATGTGTCGTCGGTTGCTGGACGTGTGCCAGACACTGCTTGAGCAATTCCGCAACTTCATCGGCCGTCTGAAATCGGACCGCTAACGACTTCGCATGCAGCTTCTGAATCAGCCGCTCTAGCCACTCCGGAATGTTTGGGTTGATCTCTCGAATCGGTCGCGGTTCGGAGTCGGTGATGCGCCGCAGCACGCCGTAACTGCTTTCCGCGCGAAATGGCGGGCGTCCGGTACACATCGTGTACATCACGCTGCCGAGACTAAATAGATCGCTGCGAGCATCGACCGTGTCACCGCGCGCTTGCTCGGGCGACATGTATTGTGGCGTCCCCGGATGATGGCCGGTGCAAGTCAGACTGGCATCGTCGCTTGCACGGGCCAAGCCGAAGTCGGTGAGCAGTGAACGTTCGACCCCCTTTTCCAGCAGCACGTTGGACGGTTTGACATCGCGATGCACCAGCCCCTGAGCGTGAGCCGCAGCCAATCCCGAAGCGGTCTGCATCCCGATTCGCAATATTTCGCACATTTCGAGCGGCCCTTCGCGATCAATGCGGCCTTGCAGAGACTCGCCTGGGACATATTGCATGACGAGAAAGGGAACTTCCCCATCGGTCTCGACATTGTGAATCGCGACAACATGCTCATGCACGACAGCCGCCGCCGCTCGCGCCTCCCTCGCGAATCGTTTGCGAGCAGCTCCAACTCCCGCAAGATAAGGAGACAACAGCTTCACCGCGACTGGCCGATTCAATTCCGAATCGAACGCTTTGAAGACGACCCCCATGCCGCCGGTGCCAATCAACCGTTCCACTTCATAGCGTCCAATCCGTCCAAGCATTTCCGGATGGGACGGAGGAGACAACAAATGGCGGGCCATCGCCTCGGTCCAAGCCGTTGGCCGTCGTTGCCAGCGGAGGCGACTCCTAGCGTGATCGGACTTCGGATCGATGTTGACTGAGCCGGAGTCATCGTGGGCGAGCAGCATCTCATGAGCTTCATGCCACTCGTTATCCTCTGCTGCGAGTTCACCAATTCGCTGCTGGCAATGCGGGCACGAATCAACATGCCGAGCGGCGTCACGATAGTCGCCGCTTTGTTCGTCCTCTCGCAAGAGCAGTCGCAGGCTGTCGTCACTGCAAATTGAAATGGGCTTCATACAACCTCCTCAAACTGCTTCACGAGTTCTTTCAACCGAGTCATCACGCGACTGCGACCGATGTAAACATTGCCAACGCTGATCCCCAATCGCTCAGCCGCTTCTGCGATCGGAAGATTCTCCATCTGAGTGAGCCAAAATGCTTGCCAAGTCGTGTCGGCAACAGCTTCTCGCACTTGTTCGGCAGCCCAACGAAAAACTTCGCGTCGGTATTCGAGATCAAACTCACCCGACAGTTGAGATTCCGGAGCAGGGATTGCCGCCAACATCTGAGCGACCTCCTCACCGCCGTGCCCGATCGCCCCCTGGCGACGACGAGTCAGAAAATTCACTGCCGCGTTGCGAGCTATCCGCAGCAACCAAGCTCGAAACTTTCCCCGATCCGGCCGCTCCAACCACTCAGCCACCGACCGAGCAATCGCCGCGAAAACATTCTGAACGAGATCGTCTGCATCCGCCGCTTGCAGTCCCTGACGCACGGCCATCCGAAACACCAACGGCCCATAGATCGCCACCAGTTCATCCCAAGCCGCCGCATCGGCCGCGTCGGGCAATCGCAGAATCAAACTGGCACGTGTATCTGGAGGACTAGGAATCATTTGTTTTTTGCTCTGCAGCATTCATTCGCCGGGTGTTAAAATCGGCGCGACAAGAGGGGCTTCGGCGGCGGCATGATTCGGTATTGGTTTCGCAAACATGACGCCGAGCAGCCCAACCCCTCCCAGCATCGCTACCAACAGCAAGCAGGCCGTTACGATTGGAAACCTCGCTGGAGGCGAATCGGCCGTCACTTTCTGGCCCGCCATATTGGTTGCGCAGCCACAACGTTGGCAGACATAGCCCCCCACTAACCACTGGCGACGAGTCTTTGTGAACGGCGATTGAAAGATTGGTAGCGCATCGCCGCATTCCGGACACGCCCCGGGCCGGCGCAGAAGCACGAAAATCACGAAGAAAGTGATCAGGAACAAAGCCGGAATGATGATGATGTCCATGGGTTTCTCGAAGGGAAAGTGATTGCGAAAGGTCAACCCGGTCGCCTTGGCTGGCGTACCTGGGGCAACTTATGCATCAACAACCAACGCTTCATACTCATTAGACACAGATCTCTGGCCGTTCTTGCACGGCATTTGGAAATATGGGCTTCGATCGCTGGTGCATTTATTTGATTCTCGGTCGCAAATAATCCATCGGGTTTTGTTTCGGTTCGGCAATCCAGAATGGACAAAAAAACCCTGAAAGGGCTACAATCAGCCGAAAGTCGGAATTAAGATCTGACTTTATCCCCTTGGCCCGGCTTTCATTGGATTCTATAGGGAATTATACGCCACATTTTTTAGAGATAATTGACATGCTACGACAAAGAAGAAGTTGGAGAGGTTTCACGCTCGTTGAATTACTAGTTGTAATCGCGATCATTGGTATTTTAGTCGGACTGCTACTGCCCGCGGTTCAAGCGGCGCGCGAAGCAGCCCGGCGCATGCAATGTTCCAACAATCTCAAACAATTGGGGTTGGCATTGCACAATTATGAGTCCGCGTACAGGTCGATTCCCACGCGAAGCGGTGGAACCAATAGTTCAACCGGTACCGGATTGCAGAACTCAAATCGTGGTCGCCTCAGCGCGTTCATTCCGTTACTTTCGTTCATCGAAGGTGGGAATCAGTACAACCAGATTGTTGCTGGAGATGCGAACAACCCGCCGCACGGTCCGCATGCATGGGCAAGTTGGGGCCCATGGAATGAGTCCCCAACATTCATGCGTTGCCCATCCGATGGCGGTTACACCAACAACGTTCGAACCAATAGTTATGCATTGAGCGCAGGGGATCAAGTCGAAGGCTTGATGAACGGATTGTCCGGTCAGGCTCGCGGTGTTTTTAGCCCGCGTGGCACCGTTCGTGGTTATAAATTTGGCGAAATCTCTGATGGAACCAGCAACACCATTGCTATAAGCGAACGTCTATGCCAACAAACAACTCCGATTCGAGCAGAGAATCCGGTAACCGTCGGCGCCAACCAAGTAGAAAAAGTGCTTGGCACTCATACTCGAGTGGCTGGAGTGATCAACACGCCATCGGTCTGCAATACGGTCGTCTCAGGAAGATATTTTGTTGCAGGTTCTCAAATTCAAGCACGCTTTGGCATTGCCTGGCAGGATGCGAATCCGATGTACGTCAGCTTCAACACCGTATTTCCTCCCAATGGTGCATCTTGTGCTGATGGCGGTATCAACGGTGACTCGGTTCACCTAATTATGCCACCCGCCAGTCGGCATACGGGCGGAGTCAACGTCGTACTATGCGACGGTTCGGTTCGGTTTATCAGCGATAGCATCGACTCAGGAAACTTGAACGCCCGTCAGCTAATATCTGGTCCGTCGGTCTACGGAGCGTGGGGGGCTTTGGGTTCAAGGAGTGGGGGCGAGGTTAGCTCGGTTCCGGACTAGCGCGCTAGCTAACACGCAAAGAACAGAGACTAGAAAAAAATGCCAAGTGGTAGCTCGAATATTAATAGACTCGTTTTCCTGGCGTTGCTGCTCTTGAGCGGCTGTTGGGGAGAAACCTTGGAGCCCGTCTATCCCGTTTCAGGAACGATCACTCAGAAGGGAAAACCGGTCGACGGCGCAATCGTGGCGTTCACACCCGCCGTTACGGGCGCTGGGCTACCTGCATCCGGCATCACCAATGCTTCCGGTGTCTACAAGCTTACGACGCGGAATAGCGGGGACGGAGCTCTCATCGGTAAGTATAAAATTTCGGTTGCCAAATACGACAAGAAACTTGAGCCGAAAAAAACAGAAGGTTCGGACAAACCCGCAGACCCATACGACATCACGAACGAATATCCGACCGGATACAACGAAATGCAGGCTTCGGAAATTGCCGCCTCTCTTTCCAAAAACTTACTTCCTAAGAAGTACTCAGACCCGACCACATCCCAACTTGAAGCCGAAGTCACGAAAGGTCCGAATTCATTCGATTTTAAAGTCGATTAACAGGTGTGAGCCCGTGCCGATGAGTCTGAGCCGATTATTGCGAGCCGGCAAGCAACGACTGAATTTTTGGAACGCGGCTCTTCGGAGTATCCAGACTAAACGAACGCGCATCTCCTAACTGACTGCGCACGAAATCTTGTGTGACCTCCATGGCAACATGGAGCGCTTTGTCGGGCTTGACGAAAAGCTGATGCACGATGGCTTCTTGTTCGACATCGAACTCCCAAAGGCCGATCAGCCTGCCTCGGTCAAAGATTCCATGGTGCGGAAGGTCCGAAATTCCTCGGAATGTTGCTTTCCCTTTTTCGTAATATACAGAACGACTCTGATCCTTTTCGTCGATAAAGTCTTCGATATTGCGGCGGGCAGCAAACAACGTATCGAGACTGCTAAGCAATGCGTATTGCGGCTTGCTTGGAACAACAACTTTGCTGAATCCCAGAGCGTCGGATTCGAGGACCATCCTGTCGTCACCTTTGGCAATCGGCACGATCCCGATTTCCATAACCGCTTGATGTGCGGCTTTGATACCGAGACCCGAAAACCATCTAAACTCCTTCATCGTAGCCGGGCCAACCCACGCAAAGTACTTGCGAGCGAGTTCTCGGTGCGCGTCGGCATCTTGCGCATAGGTTCCAACGATTGGCGATGGATCCCAGAGTGTGTACCGATATCGTTGTTGGTCTAAACGCCCGTCGATTGGGATTCGCCGAATCTCTCCAAGGGATTGAAGCCGCGACAGCCCCAATGGCAATGTTGTCGTCAATCCTTTCTTCTTTCCCTCGTCCCCCAAACCTCTGCATAACTTGCCGACAGATTCCCGAATTTCGCTAGGCTCCATCGGTTTTTGGATGAGGGCTTTCTTGATCCCTATGCAGAGCATTTGGAATTCCGTTTCCTTAACTCCCAGTTTCATCGCGACCCGCAAATCACCACCTTCGAATGCTTGACCGACCCGGAGAGCCAATTCGTAATCGCATTTCGGAACCACATAAGTACAGTTGCGTGCTGCAGGCAGTTCATGAATCTTCGTCGATGCGACGGATTGATCGATCGTCTCTCGATCCAAGTGACCTCTCGCGAACATGGTCAAGTATGGCCCGACTCCGCCAACCGATCGCGACCAGCCGGATTGGGTTAGAATCACGGCAGGGTTTGACTTTGCGAGCGATCCATCGAGTCCTTGGCGTTTCCACCACCAATAGCGCATTTTTTCCAACGACATAATCAATTGAATTTCAAGTAGGGTATCAAACGGTGCAACGCAGGCCTTTCCTATCGAATCCCGTCAGCATTGGTTGGCTAGGAACCCCCTGCATCATACCTTGCTTGTTGAGGCGTGGCCAAGTTGCTCCGCAACTTGGCGCGTAGAGCTGTGGCGTTGGGCGTAGCCAAGTTGCTCCGCAACTTGGCACCAATGTAGAACAGCTGTCCTTAACTGTTTGGCTGTTTGAACTTGGCGAATGTTCAAAAACGGTTGAGGACACGTTGAGGACAACCCTCCTGCAAAGTGGGAAAGCCATGGGGGGACGCAGAGATTAGGGGGACGCTGAGTTGCGGAGCAACTCTGCTACATTGGGCGTTGCGTTAGGTGGCTTGTATTTGCAGGAGCCGTTTTTGGATGATGTTCAAATGGTGCGACACATGCCCGACCAGCATATAGGCCAATGCGCGCACCGTGACGGACCGATCGGATGCAACGCCGCGATGGTCCCAGGCCTCGCGTTTGAGTCGCCGAAGCAACAACACATTGGCCTGTCGGCAAAAGAGCATTTCATCGACCAACGATTTCAGCGACGGAGTTTCGAAATCTTGTTGCGCAACATAGATGTCTTGATCCATGCCTGGCAACGGTTGAAAATCTGCAGCAGCAAAACGATGCAATCGATCTGAAAAGATTCGTTCCGTATCAATCATGTGACCGCACACTTGTTTCAAGGTCCAGGTGTATGGCGAATGCAACACACACGCATGGGACTCCGGCACTTGTTGAAATACAGTCCGCATCTCTTCGACTTGATTCTCCGCCAGCCGTGAGATGTCGCCTTCTTTCACGAGCTGAACATAGCCTCCGTAGTACTCGAAGTACTCGTCGGTTGCTGGAGGTCGGCTGTTGGTGCACTGGGCTAGGGAGGTTCGGTCTTTCATGGGTATTCCTTTAAACTAATGATGTTGGCGATCAGCGAGGAGTTTCGTATTTTCCTGTCAGTACGTCAAACATGAATCACGTCAAACGAGATTCATGTTTGACAAGGACCACTTTAAACAAGGACCAGAGTCGAGCGTTGGCGGCGCCAGTCCATGAACCAATTCTCTCGCCAGGTAACTCCACCGTCTTCCGAGATCGTTTGATACCATCTGCAGGAGTCGTTGGTGATACGGTCCCAAACCCCTTTGATTTGGATCCGCTTGTCATCGATTCGATCTTCGGCAACAAAGGTGCCAACGCCGTCGACAAATCCGCCGGTTTGGCCAGGAGTTGTTAGAATCCCAGACTTGCGGTTAACCCAATGATCGTGCCAGATTTTCTTTTCGACGTCCAGCAACCGGAGTCCCATTCCGTAGAACTTACGGTCTGGAATACGGAGCTCCTCGATACTGCCGATCCCATTGAGGATGCTCCAACAGGTTGCGGTTCCCGAAAATTCATCCCATTTCTCATCGTCGGTCGACGTGCGTCGCCGATGACTTATTCGCCACTCCCCTTGCAGGAAATCGAAATCGCCAGGCCTGCCATTGCCGACTCCGTCGTCATTTTTCGTGAGTGCATTGTCCTGAGCTACTAGCCAGCTACCGAACGCCAGTCCGGCTGCGCTCTGCAGGAGTGAGCGCCGCAGGATCCCTCGGTCATTACCCGTTTCATTACCAGTCTGCATTTCATGTGCCTCTTGTAAAATAGAGTACGAACGAACGTGCGCGACGTGGCACGCCTCATGGAATCCCAATTTAAGAAACTCCTGGTACTAGTAAAGTTCCAGATGCGTGAATTATCATAGGTCCAGTCGACCAAACTAGGAATTCACCGTCGGTTAGAGAAGGACCATGTTATGGCTCGCAGGCAATTCGCTTCCATTTTCTTGGATCGCAGATCAGCCGTTTCCTTGCAGGATCAATTGAGTTTCGATTTAAAGCAGCGGATTCAAACGGGCGTACTTAAAGCGGGTGATGAACTGCCGTCGAGCCGCGAGTTGGCGAACGAGCTACGCGTTTCTCGCAATACCGTCATTGCAGCCTATGATCGTCTGCTCGGCGAAGGCTACCTGGACGCGTTGGCGAGGTCGGGTGTCTATGTCAGTTCTGCGTTGCAAGACATGCCCCAAGCGCCGGTCATCCCGACGAATCGCGGGATTCTGAAAACGACCTCGGACAGGATTGCGGTCCCCACCCTGGCAGGTCCGTTAGCGTTTCGCCCATCGCAACCGGATGTAAGATTGTTTCCTGTGGGGGTTTGGAATCGGATGCGGAACCGTGCGATGCGCCGATTTGGGTCAGCGATATTGCACTATCAATCCAAGCACTCGCTCGGGTTGCCAGTACTCCGACAAGCCCTGGCAGAGTATTTGGTCAACAGCCGTGGGGTTCGATGCCATTGGAGTCAGATTGCGATCACGACCGGATCCCAGCAAGCGCTCTATTTGCTGGGACAATTGCTTTTAAAGAGAGGGGACACGGTTCTCATCGAAGATCCTGGCTATATCGGAGCGAGGTCCGCTTTTGAGCGAACGGGTGCACGCCTTCGGGGGATGGAAGTCGATGTGCAGGGAGTCGTTCCACCCAAACGAGCTGCTCGAGCAAAGCTAATTTACACGACTCCTTCTCGCCAGTTTCCCACGGGAGCGTGCTTGCAAGTCTCTCGTCGGATGGCGATGTTGGAATTCGCCAAAAGTGCGGGCGCTTGGTTGATCGAAGATGACTATGATTCTGAATTCCGCTATTCGCGACCGCCCATGCCGAGCCTTCGCGGACTCGACGCTTCTGGGCGCGTAATTTACGTTGGGTCCATGAGCAAAGTTCTCTACCCCTCGCTCCGAATTGGGTACGTCGTGTTGCCGGACGAGTTGGTTTCGAGCTTCGAATCTCTTCGGCTCATCGTGGAAGATCACGGGCCACTGATCGATCAAGCGACCTTGGCTGAATTCTTATCGTCGGGTGCTTTCTATACCCATGTTCGGCGTTGTCGCAAAATGTATGCAGCCCGGTTGGAAACGTTTCTTGGCGCGGCGACCAAATGCCGATTGCCACTTGAGTTTCCGTTTACGGATGGGGGAATGAACCAAGCTGGATTCTTTGCCAACCCGGAGGTCGACGCGAAATGGGTGGAAGCCGCAATCGAGCAAGCTGGGCTCTTTGTCCCGTCCATGTCCCGTTACAGTCTGAGGCCATCCCGTCCTGGACTATTATTTGGATTTACGGCGTTTGATCATGCAATGATTCGATCATCGATGTCTACTGTCGGTCGAGTTCTAGCAAAGATCGAGTAGGGCGATTGGTGTGCCGAGTTCGGAGAGCACCCAAAAAATCCGGTAAGCACCCAGCAAAAAAATTGGTTGAGCATTGAATCATCGTTAGCTCGCAAACGGAATTGAAAAGTGGGTTTGGTAGGCGGGTTTTAGGTGGCAATCGAAAATCTTCCATCGAGCATCTTCGATGTGGTAGGCGGGATGGGCGGGTTTGCGGAGCAAACCCGCTACATGGTTGATCTCAAAATAGCTATCTGCCAAAACCGGCAAATCGGATATAGTAACGACGAATTCGAACGCATCTGCTGATTTGTCCCAAGGATGAGCGGAGGGCCGCGAATTGACTTCGCCCAAATTCGGTCAAATCTTGTTTACGGAGCCTTAATTATGAAGTTGAGATGGTTTTCGGCCATCGTAACGTGTGCCGCGATCGCAATGGCACCCATAGCCAATCCCTTGAGTTCCATTTGTAGCGCCCAAGAAAAGCCAAAGGTAGCAACCAAGACGGCGGATGTTACTGCAGAAGATACGTCGGTGTTGGTCGTTGCGATCAACTCGCTTGAGACGTTTCTTCCCAACATTCAGCACTTGGTTCGCAACGCTGCGGGAGGTGCAATCGCTGGTCCTATGGCGGCAGCGGTCAATCAATATACTGGCGGCCTCGACAAGAACAGGCCCGTCGGTTTGTTCGTGGACTTGGATGACGCTGGCCAGCCGCGGCCGGTGGGTTGCCTGCCCGTCAATGATCTGAAAGTATTTTTCGAGCAGTTGAGCATCTTTGGCGAGCCAACGGACCTCGGGAACGGGCTGTATGAATTCAGTTTCGGTAGCCCGATTTATGCAAAAAAGGCGGGCAATTGGTTGTACGTGGCTCAGTCTGAGGACGCGCTCGACGGGATTGCCGAGAAGAAAGCTGCGGGACTTGCAAAAATGCTTCAGTCCTATGATTTGAGAATTCAGCTCAATCCCAAGAGCATTCCGGCTGAGATGGTCGATTTTTTCGTTTCTCAAATGGAAAATGGGCTTGAACAAGCCATGGCAGCCCAGCGACAAGACATGGACCCGGACGAAGCGGCTGCAACACAGGCCGCTTCGGAGCAGATGATTGCTCAAATGAAGGAAGCCATTGACGGGACGGAGAAGTTGGTCGTCGGGGTCGCTGTGAATAAAGCGGAAAAAAAGACCGTCCTAGACGTTCTTTCGCAATTTGTAGATGGTTCCAAGTTTGCAAAGCAAGTTCTCAAAGCCAAGACGAGCAAGACAGCATTCAGCGCTATCCCTCAATTGGGTTCGATGTTGACCGCGAGATCGCTGCAGCTTGTCGATACCGCAGACCTCGCCCAATTGGAGCGAACGATTGAGAGTTCAATCAAAGCCGCTTACAAAGCCATCGATGAAAAGGCAACAAATCCTAATTCCGCTGCCAAGGCCAAGGAACTTATCAATCGCATGGTGGACATCTTGATGGAGAGCGCCAAGCAAGGCAAACTCGATTCGGCCGTGGACATAAGCGTCGATGGAGATTTGGGAATTGTCGCTAGCGTGGCTGTCGCAGATGGCGTCAAAGTGGAGGCGCTCGCATCGGACATAGCCAAAGAACTCGTCAACGAAAAAGGCCCAATCCAAATGCGGATCGGAACGGGAAAGCATGCCGGCATGAACCTTCACAAGGCCTCATTCAAGCTTCCGCCTGAGGCAGATGACTCAGCCCGCAAGATCTTTGGCGATACGGCCACCCTTGCAATTGCAACATCACCCAAAGTAGTTCACTTGGCGCTAGGCAAAAATTGCGATGCACTCCTCAAGAGCGCTATTGACCGCGCTGCCTCCAAGCCAAGCGAACCAGCCGAAATGCTCGAAGTCCGGCTCGCCTTGAGCCAACTGCTGAACTTTGTTCACGCCATTGAATCGAATCCTATTTCCGAAGCGATGCTTTCAGCAGCCACGAGCGGCAACGACCGCATTCTGGTGGACTCGTCAACCATCGAACGCGGATATGTCGTTCGACTGAGTTTGGATGACGGAGTTGTCAAAGCAATCGCGGCAGGTGCCAAGGCTGGTCAAGGTGCCGGTGGAGGGTTCTAACGCAGTTCGATTGTTGCACGATTGCACTGCTCGTCGCCACATGAGTACGTTGGCAAGCATCAGCGATCCATGGGTTCCATTTTCAAGCCGTCGCCGAACAAATAGTTCGCGACGGATTTCCGTAGCGTGGCCATGATATCGCGATCTACGATGGAAGCGGAGTTTGCCAAAGCCTATCAGGCTCAGCTGGCTTGGAGTCAGACCAAGATCTCGTTTCGAACGGGCATCCTCGCCAAACTGCGAGGTTTGCTCGTCGCACGCAGAAACGACATTGCGGATGCAATCGAATCGACATCGCGGCATGACTTCCGAGAGACAATTACAACCGAACTAATGCCTTTGGCTGATACTGCCAAGTGGTTGCATCGACGAGCCAAACGCGTATTGGCTCCAAGGTATCTGGACGGCGGGGCAAGCCCGCTGTGGCTTGGCAGGCTTCGATCAACGGTACACCGTGTTCCACACGGGTTGGTATTGATCATCGGTACTTGGAATTACCCACTCTTCTTGCCCGGTGCGCAGATCCTGCACACGCTGGCGGCTGGCAACGCGGTCGTGTTCAAACCCGCCCCCAGCTGCGAGCCCATTTCGAAACTGTTTGTCGAGTTGCTTGCGGAAGCCGGCGTGCCTCGTGAACTCCTGGTATTGCTCGATTCCAACGTCGAGTCCGCAATGCTGGCTATGGAGTTAGGTGTAGACCATGTGATCATGACCGGCAGCAGCAAATCTGGTCGCAACGTGCTGCATCAGCTAGCAGATACGTTGACGCCGGCGATCATGGAATTGAGTGGTTGCGATGCTGTCTATGTCTTGCCAGGCGCCGACATGCATCGAGTCTGTGACCTCATTGTGTTTGGGTTGCGTCTCAACGGTGGTGCTACTTGCATGGCACCGCGCCGAGTTTTTGTGCCTCGAAAATCGAGCGAAGTATTCCACCGATTGTTATTGGAGCGATTGGAAACTCCCGCACAAAGAAACTGGACGACCAGAGTTTCGGTTGAAACCTACCGGCGGATGTGGGATGGGATTGAGGAAGCGATTGGCAAAGGGGCGAAGATTTTTTCTGGCGAACGCAATCTCAATGCCGACAGGAAATTGATCGAAGACCATGATGCTGGCTCCAAGAACAATACCGATGGTGCAGTCTCATGTGGGCATATGGTGTTGACCGACATGAATGCAGGCATGCGACTTTGCGTGGAGGATCTATTTGCTCCGTTGGCCATGATCGTCCCGGTAGAGGACTGGCCAGAAGCGCTTCGAGCCGACTCGCAGTGTCCCTTTGCTCTGACGGCGTCCGTGTTTGGGCCGCTCGAAGATGCCCTGCGTCTGACGAAGTTTATATCTGCTGGGTTCGTCACCATCAACGACATGATTGTCCCAACAGCAGATCCGCATTTGCCATTCGGCGGCCGAGGCGAGAGTGGCTTTGGCGTGACGCGCGGGGATGAGGGCCTCTTAAGCATGACGGTCCCCAAGGTCGTGTCGATACGGCTCGGCGCATGGTTGCCCCATGCCAAACCCCCGGATCCAGCCGACGAGTCG
>JBEBHM010000342.1:0-8917 GCA_040080875.1 Pirellula sp. | reverse complement strand
AGACTAGGAGAGCCGGTGTTGAATTTGGTTCACACTGCATACCAGAACTTTCGTTTAGTTTTTAGGAGCTTATATGCGTTTTTGCATGATTGGAATCGTATTCTTGGTTGGTTCGCTCAGTATTGCTTTCACGGGATGCGAGCCCAAGCCAACGACTCCTCCGCCTAAGACCAGCAATGCTGGCGGCCATGATCACGAGCACCCGGCAACGTTCGCCGATGCGCTCAAGCTGGTCGACAAGCACCGAGCCACAATCAAAGAAGCTTTTGTGAACAAGAAACCAGAAGATGCTCACGCTACCCTACACGAAATTGGCGAAGTTCTCGGTTTCACCGAAAAGTTTGCGGTCGCTGCGGCAACAACCGATGAAGCCAAGAAGGCGGCAAAGGCAGCAGTCAACGATCTTTTTGAAAGTTTTGGGGCGATGGATGGCAATCACGGCAAGGAAGGCAAGTCCTATGATGAGTTCGCTGCCAAAATTGACGCCGCGTAGGCGACGCTCAACTCGATGCTCAAGCCTTAGAGAACCGACGATGGTTAAGAAAAACATTAATGCTGCGATTTGGTTGGCGATCGTAGCATTTATCCCTGCGATCGTCTCGTGCACGAAATCCGTTGATCCGAAACTGCTTGAGCTTCGCAAGAAGATTATGCTGGCGGAGATGCCGGAAAAACCGATCACGTTAACCGAAGCCAAGGAGTTGCTAGCTCAAGAAAACAACTTGGTCTTGATTGGAAAGATTGGAACTGGAAAGCTCGATCCGTTTGAAAAGGGGAAGGCGGTTTTTGTGCTTTCCGAAGCCCCCGACGACCATGGCGATTCGGCGGATCATGACGCCAATGAATGTCCTTTTTGTCGACGCAGGATCGCTGAAGCCCCGCTTGCACAGGTCGAGATCCAAGATTCCGAAGGCACAACGTTGCCATTTGGTATTCCCGATTTGCTAGGACTTAAGCAAGGGCAAATCGTGGTGGTTCAAGGTAGAGGTCACTACGCACAGGATTCCGACATGCTGTTCATCAAGGGAACTGCCGTTTTCGCAAAGCGTTAGGATTTGAAAGCATGCACGGCCAGTGCGTTTTCAAGGCTTGCGATTGGCGTAGTAGAGGTTGTTAAACCTCCTAGATCGCAGGATCTTTGACAAGATCCACTACCGACGACCTGAGCTCACGTGCTACGCTAAGAATTTCTTGTTAAACATGGAAGTACGGGAGCCGATCTTCGATTTTGGTGTAGAGTTGTTCGGCGATAGGAACATGACTGGTTTCGTTGGAGAATTTGGATGCATACAGAGATCTCCCAGTTTTTGCGTTACCTGGATGTGGAACGCAACGCTTCTGATTTGACGATTAAATCGTACAGAGAAGACCTAATGGACTTAGCGGATTTTCTGACCGATGGCGGGTCCAAGCCACTGACGCCCAGGCAAGTGGATTCGGCAGCGCTTAGAAACTATGTCGCCGCTCTACACAATGCTGGCTATGCTCGCACCAGCATCGCTCGAAAGCTCGCGTCATTGCGCAGCTTTTATCGATTCGCCCAGCGACAGCAAATGGCCGATACCAATCCCGCTAAGCCGCTTCGCAATCCTCGCGGGCAAAGAAAGCTGCCTCATTTCTTAACCGCCGACGAGATCCAGCAACTTCTCAATGCCCCAAATTCCAGTGAGGCGAGTGGACTTAGGGATATCGCCATCCTTGAGGTCATCTATAGCGCCGGGCTGCGGGTCAGCGAATTGGTAGGGATGAACGATCGCGATCTGGATTTTGATGAAGGCGTTGTCCGGATTCGAGGCAAAGGGCGCAAAGAGCGGTTTGGTGCCATCGGCGATTACGCAGCCAACGCGATCCACAAGTACGTTGCCGTGCGAAAACGAAATGAAAAAGTTGCGTCCAACGAGCAAGCGATGTTTACCAACAAATTTGGCGATCGATTGACAACGAGAAGCGTCGCGAGAATGCTAGAAAAATACATTAAAGCATGCGGCTTAGATACGCGAACGACACCTCACACTTTGCGACATAGTTTTGCAACACATCTCTTGGACCGTGGAGCGGACATACGCAGCGTGCAGGAACTTCTTGGTCACAAGAGTTTAGTGACAACCCAGATCTATACGCACGTGAGCACAGCAAGCCTGAAGCAAGCGTATATCAAAGCGCATCCAAGGGCGACCAAGAAACCGGCAAGTGCTCCGAAGGACAAATCGACGGGGGCTGTTGCAAAGGCGACCGGCAAGTAAGGGTCCTACGTAGGTCCGCATCTCAGAAGTCTCCGAACCGGACGAATACGTTGGTTGATACTAATGGTTTTACGCAGCAAGGAGTGAGACACAGCGAGTGATCGGATGCTACGAAGATCAGCGTCTCGGAGATACGCTGCTACGAAGACCAGCGTCTCGGAGATACGCTGCTACGAAGATCAGCGTCTCGGAGATACGCTGCTACGAAGACCAGCGTCTCGGAGATACGCTGCTACGAAGACCAGCGTCTCGGAGATACGCTGCTACGTAGATGATTTTTCGAGATGTGACTTCAGGTCGAGAACGACCGAGTTCCAATCGCCAACCTTGGGTTGACGGAACAGTCGAATCGTCGGGTACCAAGGACTGTCCTGGCGCTGTTGGAGCCATCGCCAATCGGGAGTGTATCCCAGCATGACACATGTCGGTCTCGCCAGAGCACCTGCTAAATGCGCTATGGATGTGTCGCTGGTCACGATCCAATCCAAATGTTGCATGATCGCGGATGTATCCATAAATGCACCACTGCTCTTGTCCACGCTCTCCGGCAAGCAATAGATAATTTGGTCACCATTCCAGTTTTTGAGTTGTTCGGTTCCTGCTCCTTGTTGCAAACTAATTAGTTGAACTCCGTCGATATCAACCAGCGGTTTTAGGTCCATGAGTGGCACGGATCGGAACATATCGGCCTGATGATCAGGATTGCCTTGCCACGAGATGCCAACGCGTAGCTTTGCAGGTGGCAAGGCTCTTGAGAGAACATCGCCCCAGTAGTGAATCAAGTTTTTTGGTGTGTCGATGTATGGGACGTTGTTGGGGATGTTGGTATCGTTGATTTTCAAGACCATGGCCACATCGAGAAGTGAACAGTGGTAGTCAAAGGGCTGGTCGATGGAAATCGAATTGGGAATCAGCTGGTTTATTCCTGAGCAGCCTTGCAGCAATGCGAGGAGCGACGGCTGGACATGGGCGATGGTTCTCGCGCCGAGATCCTGGATCGACTTTGCAAAACGAATGAAGTGGATGGTGTCGCCAAGCCCTTGTTCGCAATACAGCAGAACCGTCTTGCCTTGGAGGGGTTGCCCAGTCCACTTGGGTTGGGCGTACGGATGCCGGATGGCTTCGACGCATTTCCATCGGTAGTCATACTCGCGCCAGCCCTCTTCGAAGTTCCCTTGCAGTAGATGGATGACCCCCAGATTTCGGTGCAGTTCGGCATCGGCAGGATTGAGCAGCATGGCTTGGTGATAGTATTGGAACGCGAGATCGATGCGTCCGGTCCATGCATGCAACGTGCCACGATTGCGAAATGCGTTGAAGTAATTCGGAGAGAGTTCGATTGCTTGTTGGAATGCCCGGTCCGCCTCCTCAACGCGGCCCAAGTAGCGAAGCGAATTTCCCATGTTATTGAGAACTACGGGGAAATTCGGTTGAAGCGTTAGCGCCCTCTCGTAGGCAGCCACCGCCGGGCCATATTGACGCAGATCGTGCAAGGCAATTCCAAGATAACACCAGCCATTGGCATGATTTGGTTCTTTTTGCAGCACTGCACGATAGACGCGTTCTGCATGGGCTGCGTTCCCTTGTTGATGGATCTGCCAAGTTTGGAGTAAAAGTTCGTCGGTGGTGGCTGACATATACCTCGGGATTGTGAAGCGTGAATGTTGGGGCGGCTATGATTTAGGGAGCCTCATGCCCTCCAACGCTAGCCCGTTGGCACTCAGTTTCAAAGTAGCAGAGACTTTCCAAGTGCCGTGGCCGCGAAAACGTTGGCATTTGCGGACGGCACACGGAGTCTGCCTGCTACTTTAGGTTCAAAGTGAGCGAGTGCCATTGCGCTTTCCGTTTGAGACGATAAGTGTATCGAAAACCTGATTGCGGACATAGACAAGAGGCACTAAGTCGTTCCCAAGTACCTGAAAATGCGTTATTCTCATGCAAATGTCAAACTCCCATCCAACCCTGAAGTGTCCCAGTTGCCAACGCCAATTCGAGGCGGACATTCGTGGTGAATTCATGCCCTTTTGTTGCGCGAGATGCAAGATGTCCGATTTGCATCACTGGATGAGTGAGTCGATTGGATTACCGATTGACAGTTCGGAGGAAGAGGATGACGACGAACCCGATCTCCCCCCAACTCAACGGGTATGGTCATTTGATTAAAATCGTTGGAACTTTCGGTATGATGTGCTGCAATGAGACACTCTTGGAACGAACGACTTCAACCAAATGAATGAAACACCCGTCGACCTATCGGCGAATCCAAAGGCTACTATCGATTGGTATCGATCTGCGCCCTGGTGGAGACTTGCAAGTCAATGCATCGGTATCTCATGGCGGGCGACGCATTTGCTACTTTGCGCGGCCGCGCTGTTCCTGACCCAATTGTGGATAAGCGCAGCGAACTATTTGTTCCAAGGGCATTCAGCTGTTGCGTCTTGGATCATCCCATCCGAAACGATCAACCCGTTGGCCTTGCGATCGTCGGATTGGATGCGCGGCCCTATCATCTCGGTTTGGCAACAATATCTATCCTATGTTTTCCATTGGCTTCAGACTCCCACGCTGAACGTTGCTGCGGAGAGCTTGGCATCGATGATTGGTATCGTCGCAATATGGTCTTGGGTGGGAGGATGTTTGTGCCGACGATCCGTTGTCGAACTTGGCACGAGAATGACGGCCCCATGGAGCGAGACATTTCGGTTGGTTCTCAAACGTTGGCAATCGATTGCATGGTCGGTTTCCATGCCTGCGTTGTTGGTCCTGTTGATGGCGGTCGGTCCGCTAGTCCTCGGCTGGATTTCGAATATCCCAGCGGTCGGTATATGGATAGCCGGATTGCTGCTGATTCCCGTTTTGTTTTGTACCATTGGGATTGGATGGTGTGCTGCGATCAGTGTTTTCGGATTTCCTCTTTCCGTCTGTTCGGTAGTGACCGAAAAACAGGCCGACGCCTATGACGGTATTTCCCGTTCGGCGGCATATACGTTTCAGCGGCCATTGACTTTGGCGCTATGCGTCGTTGGGATGCAATTGCTGGGTACCGTTGGATCGATGGTGGTGACGTTGGTATTGTCTACGGGTTTTGGCGTTATCGAAGCAGGGTTTATCGTCGGATCCTTTACGAGCATCTCAGAGATGGAATCGATGTGGGCACCGATTTTGAATGGGATTGTTCCATTGTTGGTGACGTCGTTTAGTTTCAGTTTTTTCTGGAGCGCAGCAGCCGCGACGTATTTGATACTGCGCCGGGACGTCGATCATGCAGACTTTGACTTGATCGATATGGACGTGCCAACAGAACCTAAGGCCTTACCCGACTTACCGAAAATGGAAGAACGCATTCCAGCGGAACTTACCGACAATTCTGCCGAATAAGGTGGAAGCTTCGCTCCGCGACGCGAGGGAACGCTTGAAAGGGGCTTGTCCCCGCCGGACAGCTAGAACGCCAGAGCGGCTGATATCATGGTTGGTCTGAGTGCGCGCTCTGGGCCGCAAGCCAACGTTGAACGAATCGCCAAAGCGAGGGGTACGCCTGAAAAATGGGTGGGCACGCATCGCTTAGTTTTGAAGCCTCACGCAGTTCCTTGACCGCGATTTGTGTGCGGCGATCGAACAAATTTTCGATCGAGAGTTTCGTGCCGACTTGTATGGCTTTCGTGAGGTCATCCAGGATGGCGTCGGGGGTCTTGCCGCGAATCAGAGCGCATTCGCCGAGCCGATATCCATGCTGAACGAGCCGAACGGTCCATCGCCAATCCTCCATGGTCGGTGACGACGCATCGCGGAGCGTTGCCGCATCCGTCGAACTTACTCTCGGCAGTTGCTCAAGCGAACGGATAGGGCGTTCATCGCTTTCCGCCAATTCATTTCTGCTGACTGTGCGAGGCTTGATCTCGTCGAGCCCATTCTCGCGTTTCGTTTCGGGCTCAGTCTTGCGCACCATTTCACGCTCTAAGTCGCGTTCCAATTCGCGTCGAGTCGTGGGGGCTGCCGGACTGTTTTTCAACGCGTCGTCTTTCCCTGATGGGGTCCGTTCGGGAACGGACATGCACTGGTGGACATATGCGATCAAGGGTCCTGGCATTTCCAGACTGCCTCGTATGCATTGTTCGCCGAGCGGAGAAATGCAAACGGTAACTTTGTTGGCTCGCAACTCTGACAGGCTGAGAACACCGTGATCGAGCAACAAGTCCAAGAAGCCGGATGCATGTGTTTTTTTCCAGTTCTTGAGAATGCCGAATTCGGCCAAGCGTTGCAGCCGAAGCCCTTGCACTGCCTTGCTCTCGACGCCTTGAAGGTGTTGTGCTAATACCGTTTTGCTGAGATATCCATGCGTCCGCTGCACCGCTTTGAGAATAGTAATGATCAGATCGTATGCTGGCTTACGATCGCTGGCTAGCAAGGTGGGTACAGAATCAGTCAGTGCGACATTTGATTTTTCGACGGGTGGCGCGACAGCCTCGGTCGGAACAGACTCGGGTGCATCGAGTTGTTTGTGTTTTGTTTTGGTCGATGCAACTGGAATCGACGGGGAGGCGACAGGGGGAGCATTGGTTTCCAGTTTTGCCTTTTTCGGTTTTGTTTTTGAAGATGTTGCCGGGAATTTGGGCCAGCCATTCTTGCCTTGACATCGATCGCAGATCCCGCAATTGGAGGCGCTTGCATCGCCAAAGTACTCTAGGATTGTACGCTGCCGGCACTTCTTGGCTTGCGCGTACGAGATCATTTGGTCCAGTTTTTCGTAGTCCGCTTTCTTGCGGGCTGCTAAGGTCTCGTGGTCAATCTTGAGTTCACCGAATGGAATATCGCGGCGACGAAAATGAATGGCGCGTCCCCGGAACGGTGGCACATATTCGAACGACTCCAGTTTGCACAGTTCGCGGAGGTGACGATTGAGAGTGTCGCGATCCATATCCAGTTGCTGCATCAACCACCGAGGGTGAATGTACACGGCCTCGTCGCGACGATCCGCGATGGCTTTTTCGACAGTCCGGAGTACACTTCGGCGCACGTTCGCGTCCCTTGGCAGCAGATCGAGCAGCGTCGGCAGCTTGCTACTGATTCGAAACATCGCCAATCCACCTGCCACCTCGAGCCGTTCCATGACCGCAGTCCGCCCAAGGATTTGAAGGCACGAGTTGATGGCTTCGGAAGTCGCTGGGGCGTTGGTCAATTCACGGATTTCTTCCGACGTGAGTTCGATCGGGTCCTCCTCGCGCGCAACGAGGAATTCGTAGACCATCTGCAATAGTTCTCGGGGCGGATTGGCATTTTCGATGAAAAATTCTTGGATGTATCGATCCTGAGCGCTGTGGAGCAAGACACATTGGGAGGCCAAAGAATCGCGTCCGGCCCTTCCGGCCTCTTGATAGTAAGCTTCGAGTGTTCCTGGCGTGTTGTAGTGAATCACGTATCGCAAGTCGGATTTGTCGATCCCCATTCCGAAAGCGTTCGTGGCAACAATGACCTTGAGCTGGCCGAGCATGAATTGCTCCTGAATCAACTTGCGCTGATCCGGCATGAGCCCCGCGTGATAAACGCCTGCGCTGATTTTGAGTTCTTTGGAAATCATTTCAACCACGGCTTCGCATCGTTTGCGAGTGGCGGCATAAATGATTCCCGACCCGGCTTCCGTGGCAAGGAATTCCAAGAGATGCTTGTCTTTATCCCGGTCTCCCATGCATTGCAGGCTGCCAAAATAGAGATTGTCGCGAGCAAATCCGGTAATGATGTGTTTGGCGTCGTGCAGTTTGAGCGAATCGACGATGTCTTGGCGAACCCGTGGCGTCGCGGTGGCCGTCAGCGCGATCGTTTGTACGCCGCCAAGCGATTCCCGGAATCGACCGAGCCGTTGATAGTCGGGACGAAAATCATGCCCCCATTCGCTGATGCAGTGCGCTTCGTCGATGGCCAACAACTGCACCGGCGTGGACCGAATCGAGTCCATAAATCGAGGATTGCGAAGCCGTTCCGGGGCAACATATACCATGGAGTAATGTCCTCCGGCCACATGATCGAGACGCTGATTTTGTTCGGACGTTGACAAGGTACTGTTGATCAACGTCGCAGAAATCCCACGTTTGACCAACGTATCCACTTGGTCTTTCATCAAAGCGATCAGCGGCGAGACAACAATGGTCAGACCCGGTCGCACAACGCTAGGGAGTTGATAGCACAAACTTTTTCCACCGCCGGTGGGCATGACGCACATACAGTCGTGCCCAGCCAAGACGTGGTTGATCACTTCTTGCTGTCCCTTGCGAAACGCATTGAGACCAAAACGCCCTAACGCGGATTGCAAATCGATCTGCTCCACAGCGGTCATAATACAAACATCTTTCCGCAGATCCAAAATTCCGAATACACGCCATAGGAAAGCCTAATTTGTATACGTTACCACCCCTTTCGAGAATGCGCTTGCTCAGAAAGTTTCCGCCGTAGCAACGTATCTGCGGTGACGCATGCCCCAAAAACCGTCCGCCTCGGAGAGGCGGACCCACGTATCAGCGGATCTCGAGACGCTGTTATTCGTTGCGTCCCACCCCTCGCTGTTCAAATCCAAGAGAAAAGGTTGTGAAGGATGGAGGCGATTACTTAGGCAGCAATCCCAAGGCCGCAAGAGACGGACGGGCGATCACGTGGCAAGCAATAAGTTTTCCCAACCCCTCGAC